>CAZFIN010000012.1:25188-36705 GCA_964519525.1 uncultured Alistipes sp.
GGCGACGTATACGCCACCCACGGTTTCGGCCCCTGCTGTCAGGCTCTGAATATCCACCGCGGCAACCGTCTCACCCATCTCGTGTCGATGGACACCAAGTCGGTCAACGGTCTGGCCAAGGCCAACGCCAAGATGGGTTCGACCGAGTTCGCCAACGGCGACCACACCGTCACTCTGGTACAGACCGAGAATGGCCAGACCATCGAGATCCAGCACAACGTCTACACTCCGCGTCCCTACAACCGTCTTTACCAGCTGACCGGTACTCTCGGTTTCGCCAACAAGTATCCCATTAGCGGACTCACGTTCATGCCGGGCCAGATTCCCGCCGACGTATTGCCCGAGGGAGCCAATGTCAACCCCCACGGTTTCGTGTCTTCAGATGTGTATGCGGCCGTGATGGATGCCTACAAGCACCCCATCCACCGCGAGATCGAGGAGAAGGCCAAGCAGGTGGGCGGCCACGGCGGCATGGATTTCGTGATGGACTACCGTCTGATCTACTGCCTGCAAAACGGTCTGCCGCTCGATCAGGACGTTTACGATGCCGCCGAGTGGTCGTGCATCGGCGAGCTGTCGGCTACGTCGGCCAAGCATAACAGCATGCCCGTGGCAGTGCCCGATTTCACCCGCGGCGACTGGAACAAGATTCAGGGTTTGAAGTTCGCTACCAAATAAATTGCGGAAAACAGCGTTTAATACAGGAATAATCGCTATATTTGCACGAACTGAAAAACGGAATATGTTTCACGCAGCTTATAACATGTGGTGGTGGCGTTCATTGGCTATAACAGAACAATGACGTTGCAATCATCATGAATGCGAAACAGTAATTCAAAGGCCATTGTTCTTTTCCGAACAGTGGCCTTTTTCGTTACGGCGCAATTTATAATTTGTTCGATAAAATAACAGAGTGATGAAAACAAAGAAATTCGTATTGCCCGAAAGCCAGATGCCGACGGCATGGTACAACATCGTGGCCGACATGCCCAACAAACCTCTGCCGGCCCTCGATCCGCGCACGAAACAGCCCGTGACAGCCGAGGCCATGGGCCGCATTTTCGGCGAGGAGCTTGTCAAGCAGGAGATGTCGACCGAGCGTTTTATCGAGATTCCCGACGAGGTGCAGGATCTCTACAAGATCTGGCGTCCCACACCCGTGGTGCGTGCCCGCAACCTCGAGAAACTGCTCGACACTCCGGCCAAGATCTATTTCAAGAACGAAGGCACCTCGCCGGCCGGTTCGCACAAGCCCAACACGGCCATTCCGCAAGCCTACTACAATGCCAAGCAGGGCATAAAGTATTTGGCCACCGAAACCGGCGGCGGCCAGTGGGGCAGTGCCATGGCACTTGCCTGCCAGTACTTCAACATCGACCTGCGTGTCTACATGGTGAAGGTCAGCTACCACCAGAAACCCTACCGCAAACTTCTCATGAACGCGTGGGGCGCCGACGTGATCCCCTCGCCGAGCACCACCACACAGGCCGGCCGCGACATTCTCGCCGCCGATCCCGATTGCTCGGGCAATCTGGGCATCGCCATCTCCGAGGCGGTGGAGGTGGCTCTGTCGCATGGCGACACCACACGCTACTGTCTGGGCAGCGTGATGAACCACGTGCTCCTGCACCAGACCGTGATAGGCGAGGAGGCGCTGCGCCAGATGGAGATGGCCGGCGACGACCCCGACATCGTAATCGGATGCTTCGGCGGCGGTTCCAACTTCGCCGGACTCGGCTTCCCGTTCCTGCGCCGCAATCTGTGCGACGGCCGCACGACACGCGTTATCGCCGTTGAACCCGCTTCGTGTCCGAAACTCACGCGCGGCGAGTTCCAGTACGACTTCGGCGACACGGCCGGCATGACTCCGCTTATGCCCATGTACACACTGGGCCACAACTTCCAGCCTGCCGACATCCACGCAGGCGGTCTGCGCTACCATGGCGCCGGCTCAATCGTCAGCCAGCTCTACAAGGACGGACTTATCGAGGCTCAGTCGGTGCCGCAGCTCGAAACGTTCGCCGCCGGCATGATGTTCGCCAAGAGCGAGGGCATAATCCCCGCACCCGAGTCGACTCACGCCATAGCCGTCGCCGTCCGCGAGGCCAAGCGTGCCAAGGAGGAGGGGCGCGAGAAGACCATCCTCTTCAACCTTTCGGGACACGGACTCATCGACCTTTACGCCTACGAGCAGTATTTCGAGAACAATCTCACCGATTACGAGGTGCCCGAATCGGAGATCCGCCGCACGCTCGACTCGCTGGAAAAAATAATCCGCTAACCATACAGCCGCGGAAACGACAACGGGTCGCATACTCTGATGGTATGCGACCCGTTTTTTCAACCGTTGCACCTGTTTATTTCTCGGGAGCAGGTTCGATATGGAACAGATGGTTCTTTTTGTACTTCAACACCTTGCCTATGGCCTCGCACACCATCGGCTCCATGATCTGACGGTAGCAGATGAGATTGGGGTGACAGGTGTCGTGGCTCCACTTGGCCGGGAGGCCTCCCTTTTCGTCGGTCAGGGCGGGGTGGTAGTCCAGATAGTAGATCTTGTTCTGCTCGGCGTATGCCTTGATGAGCTTGTTCAGATCGCGGATCTTCTGTGCGGGTTCTATGTCGCGTCTCCATCCGAAGACCGACGTCGGAGTCACCGAGCACAGAATCACCTTTATTCCGTTGGCCTTTGCCAGCTCGCACATCGAGATTATGTTACCCAGCGTGTTTTCGGGCGATATGTAGCCGTTGTTCTGCGCAATGTCGTTGGTACCCGACAGGATAACGACCACCTTGGGATGCAGGTCGATCACGTCGCGGCGGAATCTGACGAGCATTTCCGACGAGGTCTGACCGCTTATGCCGCGGCCGACGAAATTGTTCTTGCTGAAGAATTCGGGATCCATCGACGCCCATCCGTCGGTGATGGAGTTGCCCATGAACACAGCCTCGGGCGCCTCGGTGATTTTTTCATTTGCCGCGGCGTATCGGCCGAATTTGGCCCAGTCGTTCTGTGCGTTAGTGCCCAGCGCGACAACGCACAGAGCCAGCGATAATAAGATACGTTTCATGTAAAACGGGTTTTTATTGTGTTTAACATTCGGTTAGCATAGTACAAATGTACAAAATTATGACGACATCACTGCCGGTTTGCCGTAAAATTGTTAATTTTGCATTTTAGAAAATGTAATAACATCACAACTGATTCGAATGGAGAACTTTGAAGCTACGGCCTACTCGCTTGTGTGTGTGGCCTCGGGTAATGAGTTCGAGGACTCGGGATGGGTGCTCGAAGACGGCCAGTGCGGCGAACCTTCGCTGGTCAGAACCATATACGGAAACAAGAAACTCACCGTCAGGGACAACAGCTACGGACTCTACCGGTTCTGCGACTGGCTTCCCGTCAGCCGCATGCTGAAAGGGTCGTCGGCTCCGGTCACCTACCGCAGCAAGGGTCTGGCAGGACATCTGGGGCTGGACAACCTCTACATAACGCTCAACGGCTACTGCCCCGAGCACGGAGCCGGCATGACCACATGTTCGTTCAAGGAGACCGAGGCATACAGCGTCTGCGGCCGCGCCAAGAGCGACGAGGACCGCATACTCGTGGTGGCCTCGGCCGGAAACACGGCCCGCGCTTTCGCCAAGGTATGCTCGGAGAACAACATCCGTCTGCTGCTGTCGGTTCCGGCCGACAACCTGTCGGCGCTGTGGTTCGAGAAGCCGCTGAATCCGTGCGTTAAGCTCATCGCCTGCGAGAAGGGCGGCGACTATTTCGATGCCATCCGTCTCGGCGACATGCTGCTCAAATCGCCGCGGTTCTATGCCGAGGGCGGTGCCAAGAATGTGGCCCGCCGCGACGGTATGGGCACCACCGTGCTTTCGGCCGTGACGACCATAGGCCGCATTCCCGACTACTATTTTCAGGCCGTCGGCAGCGGCACCGGCGCCATCGCGGCGTGGGAGGCCAACATGCGTCTGATCGAGGACGGCTCCTACGGCGACAACGTCATGCGGCTCATGGTGTCGCAGAACGCTCCGTTCGTCCCCATGTACGACGCATGGCGGGCCGACTCGCGCGCCATGCTGCCTTACGAGGCCGACAAGGCCCGCCGCGACGCCGCCATAATAGATGCCAAGGTCCTGTCGAACCGCAAACCGCCGTACAGCATCAAGGGCGGACTCTACGACGCGCTCAAGGCCACCGACGGCAACGTGATCGTGGTCACCAACGCTCAGGCGCGCAAAGCGGCCCGGCTCTTCGAGGAGCTCGAGGGTGTGGATATTCATCCCGCTGCGGCCGTAGCCACCGCATCGCTCATCAAGGAGGTCGATGCAGGCCGCATCGCCGCCGATGCCACCGTGATGCTCAACATCACCGGTGCCGGCGAGCGCCGCTTCAAGAACGATCGCGACACCATCGAGCTGCAACCCGACATCGTGTTCCCGCTCGACGTCAGGGCCGACGAGGTGATCGAACGCGTCGAGGCGCTGTTCGAATAATACGCTGATATTTTTCAAACAGATTATTTGTGACGATATGCTTTATCCGATAAAATTCACACCTCTGCTCAAGGAGAGACTCTGGGGAGGCAAGGAACTGCTGGCCAAGGTTAAGGCCGGGAAAGCCGCAAGGATCGATCCGCAGAAGGCATACGGCGAGAGCTGGGAACTGTCGGCCGTCGCCGGCGACGTTTCGGTCGTTTCGAACGGGTTCCTGAAGCGCAACACCCTTGAGGAGATCATCGAAGTTTATATGGGCAGTCTTATCGGCGACAAGATTTACGACCGCTACGGACTTACATTCCCCCTGCTCGTAAAGAGCCTCGACTGCAACGACGTCCTGTCGGTTCAGGTGCATCCCGACGACGACCTTGCCGCCGAGCGCCACGACTCCTACGGCAAGACGGAGATGTGGTACGTGGTCGACTGTGCCAAGGGTGCCGCGCTGTACGTCGGATTCAGGGATCCGTCGATCACGCGCGAACAGTACATCGCTGCGGTCAACGAGGACCGTCTGCCCGAGATACTCAACCGCGTGGAGGTAAAGGCGGGCGACGTGTTCTTCATTCCAGCCGGGACCGTGCATGCGCTCGGAAAGGGCATCGAGGTGCTGGAGATCCAGCAGACGTCGGACATAACCTACCGTATCTACGACTGGAACCGTACCGACGCCGAAGGCCGCGCACGCGAACTGCACACGGCCCTTGCCGTCGATGCCATTGATTTCACGCGCGACGGCGCCGCATGCCACATGCAGTATACGCCCGTCGCCAACGAGTCGGTGACCATGGTCGACTGTCCCTACTTCACCACCGGCATCATAGCCCTCGACGGCAAGTGCGAGAAGGATTACATGGATCTCGATTCGTTCGTGCTTTACATCTGCGCCGAAGGCGAGGCCGATGTTACTTTGGGCGACTGCACCGAACACCTTTCGGCCCTCGATCTGGTGATGATCCCCGCCGAGGCCGATACGGTACAGCTCAGCGGCAGCGCCAAACTGCTGGAGGTCTACATCAGGTAGCAGGGTAGTGCCCCGCATCATGCAACAAGCGCGCGACCGGCAACGGTTGCGCGCTTGTTTACATTACCCGGTTCCGACTTATCGGCCCAGTACGGCTCCGACCATTATTCCCGGATAGTTCCCGGTCAACACCTTCAGCATCTGAAAAGCCGTGTTATCCTTCATCTTGTCCGTATTCTTTTCGACCAGCGCCACGAGTTTCGCCGCATCGAACATCACCTGCAACTCCTCGCCGACCGGCGTTACCGTAGCCGTGAGCGACAGCGTCTTGCCGTTGTATTCCATCGTCACGCACATCGTGCCGTCCTGCTGCCGGTAATCGTACCGTGCCGAGGTCGAATGCTCGCCGCTTACGAGCGACAGCGTGCCGTCGTCCTTGACATCCACATAGTCGCGGCCTGCGACAAGCCCCGCCTTGCCGGCCACGGTCGACAGCTGTGTCTTCGCCGATGCCACGGCTATCGACGCAATGTTGCTGTTTCCCGTATACTGCATATCGAGCGAGCGGTAAACCCACCGTCCCTGCAGCTGCTCGGCCGTGAGCGCCTCGGGTTCGGCCGGCTCCTCCTCCGCGGCCTGCGTCTTCCCGAACATATTGCCCAGTCCCTTCAGCAGACTCTGCAACGACTGGGCCTGCACGTCACCTGCGGCCAATACCGCGGCACATGCGAGTATCATCATTAGAATCTTTTTCATACAACCTCTCATTTCGAAAATTCGAATCCGATCTTCACGCTGTCGTATTTCTCGAGCAGGGCCGTGAACGTCTTGAGCGAACTTATGCTCGACCCCAGTTTCGTCAGTATGGTGAGCAGTTTGTCCGCCGGAAATACGATCTGCATATTCGTGCCGTTCATGTATGCGTATGCGGGAATCGCTGTTCCGAGCTTCAGCAGCCCCGAATCGTACTTGAGCGACAGTTCGTGTGTCTCGGCGTCGAATGTGTAGGTGCCGCCCGACGTCTTCTGTCCGAACGTCGATGTGAACGTGCCGTCGTCGTTTATCACGAAACTGCACGCGCCGGCCTTGATGCCCACCTTCCGGTAGTAGGTGTCCAGCTTGCCCTCTATGGTGGATGCCGCCGCCGAAGCCGCCAGATCCGACAGCGAGTCGCTCGACGAGAGCTTCACGCCGGGCTGCACGTAGTTCCACGTTCCTATTATGGCCTTGGCCGTGAGTTTGCCTCCGGTCACCTTGTCGGCCGCCGCCGAGGCCACACCCTTCAGCGCATCCAGAATATTGCTCTGGGCATTCGCCCGCTGGCAGCATCCTGCTGCCGCCGCTATCAATGCTGTTACAATCAGTTTTCTCATGGGTTAATCCGTTTAACATGTATTTCGAACCGTTCCGGCCGTGTGTCACGTCCGCCATGTTCGGGCCGCGGTCCGTTATCGCATTACCGTCGCCGTCCTATTCCAGCCCGTCGCACTCGGCCATCCACACCGCGGCCGAGGCATCCGACGGCATGCGCCAGTCGCCGCGCGGCGAGAGCGACACGCTTCCCACCTTCGGGCCGTCGGGCAGCGCCGACCGTTTGAACTGCTGGGCGAAGAAGCGCCGGAAGAATACGCGCAGCCACTTTATGACCGTGCCGCGGTCGTAACGGCTGCCGAACGCCTTTTCGGCCAGAAAGAGTATCTTCGCCGGCGAAAATCCCTGCCGCACGAAGTTGTACAGGAAAAAGTCGTGCAGCTCGTATGGCCCGACCAGATCCTCGGTCTTCTGCGCTATCTCGCCGTTCTCGTCGGCGGGCAGGAGTTCGGGGCTTACCGGCGTGGCGGCCACATCCTCCAGCGCATGACGCACGGCCGCATTGGTCTCGGTCGAGGCGACCCACTCCACCATGTGGCGCACGAGGGTCTTCGGCACCGAGCAGTTCACCCCGTACATCGACATGTGGTCGCCGTTGTACGTGGCCCATCCGAGCGCCAGTTCGCTCAGGTCGCCCGTGCCTATCACCATTCCGCCCTCCATGTTGGCCACATCCATCAGGATCTGCGTTCTCTCTCTCGCCTGCGAGTTTTCGTATGCGACCGAACGGTCGCTCTCGGGCAGTCCTATGTCGGCGAAGTGCTGCCGGCATGCGGCGGCTATCGGTATCTCGCGCAGAGTTATCCCCAGTTCGCGGATGAGCGTCACCGCATTGTTATACGTGCGGTCCGTCGTGCCGAATCCGGGCATCGTTATGCCGATTATGCCCTTGCGGTCGAGTCCCAGCTTGTCGAACGTGCGTACCGTCACGAGCAGCGCCAGCGTCGAATCGAGTCCGCCCGATATTCCGATCACGGCACACCGGCAGTGCGTGTGCGCGAGACGTTTGGCCAGTCCGTGGGTCTGTATCGAGAATATCTCCTCGCAGCGGCTGCGGCGATCGCCGTCGTCGCGAGGCACGAACGGCGCCGGATCGACCGTGCGGTCGAAGGTGTCCGCGGCCATAGGCGTGCCGGTGTCGATCCTCACCTCGCGCCACTGTCCGACCGTCCCGTCGCCCGCATACGTATTGCGCCGGCAGCGCTGGTTTTGCAGATACTCGGCGTCTATGTCGGCCACGATCAGCTGTTCCTCCATGTCGAAGCGCCTGCTGTGTGCCAACAGCGCCCCGTTCTCTGCGATGATGCCGTTTCCGGCGAATACCAGATCGGTCGACGACTCGCCGAATCCGGCCGAAGCGTAGACATAGGCTGCCGACGTGCGTGCCGACTGCTGGCGGATCAACCCCACGAGATAGTCGTGTTTGCCGATCACCTCGGGCGAAGCCGAGAGGTTGAACATTATCGTCGCTCCGCCTACGGCCTTGTGCGACGAGGGCGGGACGGGCGCCCACAGATCCTCGCATATCTCCACTCCGAACTCCACGCCGTCCTGCGAGAAGAGCAGGTCGGTGCCGAACGGCACATTCCGGCCGCCGATAGATATTTCACGGCAGGCCGCCTCCGCTCCCGAAGCGAACCAGCGGGCCTCGTAGAATTCCGAGTAATTGGGGATGTAGCTCTTCGGCACCACGCCTTCGATTCTGCCGCCGGCCAGAACCGCCGCACAGTTGTACAGCGCACCTCCGGCCGCTACGGGCACTCCGACAATGGCCGTCACCGGCGACTGGGCCGTGCTCTCGGCTATGCGCAGCAACTGCTCACCGGCCGCACGCAGCAACGCAGGCTGCAGGAACAGGTCGCCGCAGGTGTATGCCGTCACGCACATCTCGGGAAAAACCACGATCCTCACGCCGCGTCCGGCGGCCTTGCGAATGAGTCCCGTCACCGCATCGGCATTGAATCCGCAGTCGGCCACCCTTACGGCGGGTATGGCCGCCGCCACTTTTATATATCCGTACCGGTTCATTACTCCTCCTTTATGTATGCCTTCTCTATCAGCATCACGTATGCCTTGTGGAAATCCTTTTCCGGATACCAGCGCTCTATGATGCTCTTGTCGGCGAAGTTCTCCGCCCTGAGCATGTCGCAGTAGAGCTTGCGGCACTCCAGCACTAACCGGGCCTGAACTATGGCCGGCGTGTCGCCGTCGGTGAACTCCACCGAAAGGCCTGCATCCATTATCTTGTTCCCGTCGCGCCCCGAGTGCGATCCGCAGTAGGCCAGAGCCTTGCGGTACTCCTCGCCGAAGAACGAAAGGGTCATCGAGTCGCACCGTTCGGCGAACTCGAACGTGTAGCGTTGCGGACGTATGACGGCTACGGCCACCGGCTGGCCCCACATCACGCCCACGCCGCCCCACGAGGCCGTCATGGTGTTGTGGTTCACGTGGTCGCCGGCCGTTATCAGCATCCAGCCGGTGCCTATGGCGCGGATGAAGTTGTCGTTTATCTCGCGCGGGTCTATCTCCTTGAATCCGTTCATATTTTTCGTCGGTTTATTCGGTCCACAGCTGTGCCAGATTGATTATGACGTTCATCGCCTTGTGCATCGTGTCGAGCGAGCAGTATTCGAACTTGCCGTGGAAGTTCATGCCGCCCGTGAAGATGTTGGGGCAGGGGAGTCCCATGAACGACAGACGCGCACCGTCGGTACCGCCGCGTATCGGCCGCACGATGGGGGTCACGCCGGCCATGGTCATGGCCTTCTCGGCCTTGGCTATCACCTGCGGATGAGGCTCCACCATCTTGCGCATGTTGTAATACTGGTCCTTCAGCGTGAGCGTGAGCACCTCCTTGCCGTAACGCTTTTGCAGCAGATCCACGCAGTTCCATATGTAGACCTTCTTCTGCTCGAACTTTTCGCTGTCGTGATCGCGTATAATGTAGCTTATGCGGGCATTCTCCACCGTACCGTTTATGCCTATGCAGTGGTAGAAACCCTCGTAACCCTCGGTGTGCTCGGGCCGCTGGTCGGCCGGCAGCAGCGAATTTAGCTCGCAGGCCACCTGCAATGCGTTTATCATCTTGTTCTTGGCGTAGCCCGGGTGTACGTTGCGGCCCTGAATCTCCACCGTGGCCGATGCCGCGTTGAAGTTCTCATACTCCAGCTCGCCCTCGTAACCGCCGTCCATCGTGTAGGCGAAGTCGGCACCGAAGGCCTGCACGTCGAAGTAGTCGACGCCGCGCCCCACCTCCTCGTCGGGCGTGAATCCCAGACGGATACGGCCGTGCCTGATCTCGGGATGCGACATCAGGTACTCGGCGGCGGTCATTATCTCGGCACAGCCGGACTTGTCGTCGGCACCGAGCAGGGTAGTGCCGTCGGTGTGGATGATGGTGTGCCCCTTGAAAAGCGGCAGTTCGGGAAAGTCGGCCGTGCGCATCGTAAGCTGACCGTTGAGCTGTATGTCGCCGCCGTCGTAATTCTCCACGACGCGGGGCTTCACATCCTTGCCGCTCATGTCGGGCGAGGTGTCGACATGCGATATGAACCCTATCACCGGTGCGTTTTCGCAGCCCTCCGATGCCGGAATGGTTCCCATGGCATAGCCGTACTTGTCGACCGTCACATCCTGCAATCCGAGACTTCTCATCTCGTCGGCTATGTGGTTGAGCAGCACGAGCTGTTTCTCGGTCGACGGGAATGAGGTGCTGTTATCGTCCGACTGGGTGTCGAACGACACGTATTTCAGAAATCTGTCTTTTAATTCCATATTAAGAAAAATTAAATCATTCTTTAATAATATTAAGTCTGCGTTTAATAAAATTAAACATCCGTTTAATTTTATTGAACCCTGCGTTAATTTTATTCATCGCTCTTCGCGCGCATCGAGTGCCATGCGAAGTAGCCGATCAGTGCCGCGTACATCACGAGACTTAACCACTCGGCGCCGTTCGATTCGGCCCATCCGGTCATCATCCAGTCGCAGTCGAGATACTTCAGCACTGCGCTTACCACACCCATCAGTGCGCCGCCGGCTATGAATCCCGAAGCAATGAGCGTACCGCGGTCGAAACGGGCCTTGTTCTGCGCCGCATCCTTGCTGCGGTTGGACACATACCATGCTATAAGACCGCCCACAACCAGCGGAGCATTGAGATACATGGGGATGAACATACCCAGCGAGAATGCCAGTGCGGGAACGCCTATCGCCGTGAGCACCAGAGCGAGAACGGCTCCCATGAAATAGAGTATCCACGGTGTCGACCCGCCGGTCATGAGAGGCTGTATCACGGCGGCCATGGCATTGGCTTGCGGAGCCACCAGAGCGTTCTCGCCCACGAATCCGTAGGAGTCGTTGAGCACAATCATCACTCCGGCCACGGTTGCGGCCGAGATGAAGGTGCCGAGGAACTTCCAGCTCTCCTGCTTGCGGGGCGTGGAGCCGAGCCAGTAGCCGATCTTGAGATCGGTGATGAATCCTCCGGCCATCGAGAGCGCAGTGCAGACAACGCCGCCGATAATCAGTGCGGCGGTCATTCCGCCTGTGCCGCTGAGGCCGATGCTGACCAGCACAAGCGAGCTGAGGATAAGCGTCATGAGCGTCATGCCCGACACCGGGTTGGTTCCCACGATGGCTATGGCGTTGGCCGCCACGGTGGTGAACAGGAATGCTAT
>CAZFIN010000013.1:0-33982 GCA_964519525.1 uncultured Alistipes sp.
TGATGAAGGGTCTTGTATCGACCGACAAATACATGCGCGGCATACTTAACAAGGAGGCCGGCCTGTTCCCGCCCAAAGGCACGCTGAGCCATGTGGCCGTAATCGAGATGCCCGGACGCGACAAGCTGATTGCCGTATCGGACGTGGCCGTAATCCCCCAGCCCGATTTCAAGCAGAAGACCATACTCATAGGCTATCTGGCCAAAACGGCCAATCTTCTGGGTGTCGAGAACCCGAAGATCGCCTGCATAGCTCCGTCGGAGCAGGTGCTGCCGACGGTGACTTCATCGACCGACGGGGCCATACTCGCCAAGATGGGCGACCGCGGACAGCTGGGCAAGGTGACGGTGGACGGACCCCTGTCGCTCGACGTGGCACTCTACAAGGAGGTGGCCGAGCACAAGAAAGTGACGGGATCGAGCGTTGCCGGAGAACCCGACTGCCTGCTCTTCCCCAACATCGAGTCGGGCAACGTATTCTTCAAGGCCGTCTCGCACTTCGGCGGGGCCGAGCTTGCCGCAATGGTCATGGGCACCAAGGTTCCGTGCGTGCTGACCTCGCGCGGCGATACGGCGCTCACCAAGAAATACTCCATCGCTCTGGCATGTCTTGCTGTGCGATAGCCGCACGGCCGACAGCCGACAGAACACTACCCTCTCGGCCCGTCAGGTCGGGAGGGTTTTTACAGCCATGCGGCGTAGCCGCAGCCGTGAAATCGGGAATCAGTCCGCTTCGCCGGCATGTCATCCGGCACTTCCCGCGAAATGCGTGCACATGAGGCGTACGACCCCGGAAAAATAAAGAAACCATACATGAAAAAGATACTCATACTCAACGGACCGAACCTGAACCTGCAGGGTAAGCGCGACGTGAACGTCTACGGTTCGACCACATTCGACGATTACATGACCGGTCTGCGCAGTCGTTACGAAGGCCGCGCGGAGTTCGACTATTACCAGTCGAACATCGAAGGCGAGCTCATAAACGCCGTTCACGACAGCGTGGGACGCTACGCCGGCATCGTTCTCAACGCCGGCGGCTACACCCACACCTCGGTAGCGCTGCGCGACGCCATATCGGCCGTCGCCACACCGGTCGTGGAGGTACACATATCCTCGATCCTCGCACGCGAGGAGTTCCGCCACACATCCATGATAGCCCCTGTGGCCAAAGGTTCGATCATGGGCTTCGGACTCGACTCCTACCGTCTCGGAGTGGAGGCTCTGCTGAACTAATCCGCTGACGACATGGCCGAGAACAGTCAACTGAGTCGGAGCGTGGCATCGGGTGTGGCGTGGAGCATATCCGAGAAAGCAGGGTCGATGGCGCTGCAGGCTGTCGTAAGCATCGTCGTGGCCAACATGCTCGTGCCTATGGACATGGGCGTCATGGCCGTTCTCACCGTGTTCACCGCACTGGCGCAGGTGGTCGTCGACAGCGGATTCTCGCAGACGCTAATCCGCAAACCTCAGCCCACGCAGGGGGACTACAAGGCCGTGTTCAGGTTCAACATAATCACATCGTTTGTTCTCTACGCTCTGCTGACGGCACTCTCGCCGTTCGTCGCCCGCTACTACGGCTGGCCCGTGCTGGCCCGCGTGGCTCCTGTGCTGTTCCTGCTGCTGCCGGTCAACGCCCTGTGTGTGATACAGAACACCATAATGGTGCGCGAGTTCCGGTTCGCACAGCTGTCGGCAATCACATTCGCCTCCTCGCTCGCAAGCGGAGCGATAGCCGTGGGTATGGCCTTGGGCGGATGCGGTGTATGGAGTCTTGTCGGACAGCGTGTGAGCGCCATGGCCGTGAAGGCCGCGCTGCTGTGGTGGCGCAGTCCGTGGCGGCCGAACGCCGCATGCAGTCCTTCGCCGCTCAAGGAGATGGCCCCATACAGTCTGCGGCTCATGACAACCGACCTCATCACCGCACTGTACAACAACATAGCGCAGCTGTTCATCGGCAAGATATACTCCGGCAACGCTCTGGGCTGCTTCAATCAGGCCCAGAAGCTGAAAGATATGCCCGTGAACTCAGCCATGCAGTCGATACAGAGCGTAACTTTCCCCGCTCTGTCGCGCATAGGCGGCGACGAGATCAAATTCGCCGAAGGTTACCGGCGCGTGGTGATGATAACGGCATTCGTGATGTTTCCCGCGATGGCCGGACTGATCGCTACGGCCGGCGACATTTACACGCTGCTGCTGAAACCCGACTGGCAGCCGGCCGTACCCTACTTCCGCATACTGTGCGTGGCAGGGATATTCTATCCGCTGTCGGCCATAGCCTACAACGTGCTGAAGGTAAGGAGCGACGGCGGTATAATACTGCGGCTGGAGGTAATAAAGCGGATAATCATGACCGTCATCCTGTCCGTAACAATCCCGTGGAGCGTGGAGGCGATAGCATGGGGACTGGCCGCAGCGGCCGCGTGCGAGGCGGCGGTGAACTTCATCGCGGCACGGCGCTACACATCGCTCGGGATGCTACGCATCGCACGCTCGCTGTTACCTACATCCGTCCTTGCGGCAGCAATGTATGCGACGGTAACAGTCGAATCCCACTTCATCGCGCAATGGCATGTGGCATTGCGGCTCGTCACGGAGATCGCGACCGGCGCTGCGATGTACATTCTCATCGCCGGCGCGGCACGCATGGAGGCATTCCGCGAAGTGAGAACGATAATCCTGCAATTAATCGGGAAAAACAGATAAACAGGTGCGGTCAGAAGTGTGTGAACCCACGCCATGACGGCATGATCTCGCGGCCGTGATCCATCCATCGTATAGCGGGAACCGACGATTCGACGATCCGCCCCACACGATACACCGGCCGGCCGAACCGTTCGTAAAACGCCCTCTGCAACACGTCGGCACACGAGGCCCCGACGGTAAAGAGCAGCTTGTAATCCTCTCCCCCACATACCGCCGCCTCAACATCGCCACACTCGGCGGGAACATTCTCCACTGCGATTTCGGCTCCACACGCCGAGGCCCGCAGAATATGGAGCAAATCGGATGCCAAACCGTCCGACAGATCCATCATGGCATGCACCTCGCTGCGGCCGCCTAACCACTCGCCCTCGGCGATCTGCGCCACCGGATTGCGATGTTCGGCAGCCAGCCGCGTATCGACGCGCCCGGCCAGTATGTCCCTAAGCCCGAGCGCCGACGCACCGAGAGCACCGCCAACGAATATCGCATCGCCCGCACGGGCGGCCGAACGCCGTTTGATATGCGTCATCGGGCCGCGGCCTATGGCCGTGACATTGATCGCCAGCCCCCCCCGCGACGCCGTGGTGTCGCCGCCCACGAGCGCCACTCCGTATTCCGCCGACAGCTCGAGGTAGCCCTCCATGAACTCACTCACCCATAGCCCGTCCAGCCCCGAAGGCAATGCCACCGACAGAAGCGTCGCCTCGGGACGCACTCCCATAGCCGCCACATCGCTTAGATTGACCGTCAGCGACTTGCGGCCTATTTCGCGTGGCGACGCCGCACGGCGCAGAAAATGGACATCCTCCACCAGCATGTCGGTCGTCACGGCCAGCGCATTGCCGTCACCCAGCGGCAGCACCGTACAGTCGTCGCCAATAGGTTCCCAGCCGTGACGGTCGATACCGCCGAAAAGCCGCGCAATGTCGTCTATCAGTCCGAATTCTGTCACGACTCGCAACCTTACTTCATCAACTCCTCCTCGGCCTTAAGCGCGGGAGCATAGTCGAAGGCATTGCGCTCGAATTTGGCGCGTATGCCGTCGAGACACAGATTGCCTATACTGCCCTCGTGCGTGTGGTGCAGCTCGCGGCCGTCGTGCTCGTAGGTACCGTTCTGCACGCGCATGCCCACCTCGCGGTAAGCGTCGCGGAACGGCACGCCGCGCGATACGGCGTCGTTGACATCCTCCACCGTGAACAGATACTTATATTTTTCGTCACGCAGAATGTCGCGGTTGATGCTCATGCGTCCGATTCCGGCCCCGGCCATGCGCAGCGCGTCGCCTATCTCCTTGAAAGCAGGCACGTAGATCTCCTTGGTAAGCTGCATGTCGCGGAAATATCCCGCAGGCAGATTGGTCATTATGAGCGTGACCTCCGCAGGCAGCGCCTGCAGACGGTTGCATTTGGCACGTATAAGTTCGAATATGTCGGGATTCTTCTTGTGCGGCATGATGCTCGATCCGGTGGTGAAATCGTCGGGCAGCTTCACGAATCCGAAATTGGCACACGAATAGAGACACACGTCCTGCGCCAGACGGCCCAGCGTCGCCGCCACGGCAGCGATGGCCGTAAGCACGGTGCGTTCCGTCTTGCCGCGCTGCATCTGCGCGTAGATAGAATTGTAGGCCAGATCGTCGAAGCCCAGCAGACGGGTCGTCATCGTGCGGTCAAGCGGCACCGACGATCCGTAGCCGGCACCCGATCCCAGCGGGTTGGTGTTGACCAGCCGGTAAGCCGCATCAAGCATAAGCATGTCGTCGGCCAGCGCCTCGGCATAGGCGCTGAGCCACAGTCCGAACGACGAGGGCATGGCCACCTGCAGGTGGGTGTAGCCCGGCATCAGCACATCCTTGTACTCCTCGGCCTTGGCCATCAGCACGTCGAACAGCTCGCGAACGCCGTGCTGCAACCCGATGAGCGCGCTGCGCGAGAACAGTTTTATGTCGACCATCACCTGATCGTTGCGCGACCGGCCCGTGTGTATGCGCTTGCCGGCGTCGCCGCACATTGCCGTGAGCATGAACTCCACCTGCGAATGCACATCCTCAACACCGTCCTCGATGCGGAAATCGCCGCGGAGGACGTCGGCGTATATCTTCCTGAGTCCGGCCTCCAGCGCCGTGCGGTCGTCGTCGGAAATAAGCCCGATCGAGTTGAGCATGCGCATGTGGGCCATGTTGCCCAATACATCGGCCTCGGCCAGATAGAGATCCAGCTCGCGGTCGCGGCCTACGGTGAACTCCTCGACGAAAGAGTCGGTATCGTATCCCTTATCCCAAAGTTTCATACAGAAAATAATTTTTACAAACTGACATTACGGCGATCATACATTGCCGTGCGGGTCGCACGGCCTGTCGCGCCCTGTCGCGAAATTACTAACTTTATACTTTCAAATCAAGTCCGTCGAGCACGGCCTCGTAAATTTCGACGGCCTCGGCTATCTCGGCCGTGAGGATATACTCGTCGGCCGTGTGCGAACGGGCGCTGTCACCCGGACCTATCTTAAGCGTCGGGAATGGCATCACCGCCTGATTCGACAGCGTGGGCGACCCGAAAGGCTCGCGGCCCATAGCCGTCAGACGCCGCACGGCCGGATGCGACACAGCCACCGACGACGAGTTGAGATGCATCGAACGCGGAACGGCGTCGCACTCAACGTGCCGCCGCACCTCGGCCAGCACCTCGGCATTGGTGTAACACTCATTGACCCTTATGTCGACCATGAAACGGCACTCGGCCGGCACCACATTGTGCTGCGTTCCGGCCTGCACGCCCGTAACGGTCATCTTCACCAGTCCCAGCAGCGGCGACACCCGTTCGAAACGGTAGGTGCGGAACCACTCCATGTCCCTCATGGCTTTGTATATGGCATTATCGCCCTCGTCGCGCGCAGCATGGCCGGCACGTCCGTGCGCCGTGCAGTCAAGCACCATAAGTCCTTTCTCGGCGACGGCCGGACGCATGCCGGTAGGCTCGCCGACAACGGCGAAATCTATCCGCCCCAGCTCATCCAGCACGGCACGTACTCCGCCCGCGCCCGTAACCTCCTCCTCGGCCGAAGCGAGATACACCAGATTATAGGGTTGCTCCTTGGCCGCCAGAAGTGTGAAGACCGTCATCAGCGCCACAACGCTGCCCCCCGTATCGTTGCTGCCCAGACCGTAAAGTCTACCGTCCTCGACCGACGGTCGGAAAGGATCGCGCGTCCACGCCGGATTGGGCTTCACCGTATCAATGTGGGCGTCGAGCAGAACGGTAGGTTTATGCGGGTCGCGCGCCGAGGCCTCGGCCCACACATTGTTGCCCTTGCGATGAGTCGCGAAACCCATGCGTGCAAGTTCCCGCCCGATCAGATCGGCCGCAGCCGCTTCTTCGCGGCTCGGCGACGGAGTGGCTACAAGACGCTCCAGAAGTCCGACGGCATCATTCACAGTCATCGTCCGCATCGTACCACCCTATTTTACCACGAGCGTGCCGCCCGTCAGATCGTCGGGCGAGGTTATGCGCACCGATCCCACGCCGGCACCGATGGTCTTGTAGGCATTGTCGATCTTGGGAATCATGCCCGAATGTATCCGGTTCCCGGCACGCAGCGAGGCATACAGATCGGGAGTTATGGTAGGTATGAGCGAGCTGTCGTCGTTCACATCCAGAAGCACGCCCGCCTTGTCGAGCGTGAACACCAGTTCGACATCATACCTCGCGGCCAGTCCCGAGGCCACAGCCGAAGCCACGCTGTCGGCATTGGTATTGAGCAGCTCGCCCGCAGCCGAGCAGGTGATGGGCGACACAACCGGTGTCATACCTGCGTCCAGCAGCATCGACAGAGCTCCGACGTTCACCTCGTCCACATCGCCGACAAATCCCCAGTCGATCTCGCCTGCCGGGCGGCGGTGCGATCTCACGACACCCATGTCGCACCCCGACAGGCCGCACGCATTCACTCCGCGCGCCTGCAGCGCAGCCACCACACGTTTGTTGGCCAGACCCGCATAGGCCATGACGGCTATGTCGAGCGTGGCGGCATCGGTTATGCGGCGTCCTTCGTGCATCTTCACCTCGACGCCGAGTTTCCCGGCAAGATGCGAACCCATCACACCGCCGCCGTGCACCAGAACGAACGCTTCGCCGAGCGACGCCAAAGCGTCGCACAACGAAGCGAGCACATCATTGTTTTCGATCAGCTTGCCGCCGATCTTTATCACTTTTATCTTCATACGCAAATCTTTATGTCACCGGCAAAACGGCCGGAAGGACCGCCGCAGGCCTACATGCCCATCTCGGCGGCCGTGGCACGGAATGCCTCGGCGAAACGCTCGATCTCGCGGTCGCCAACGATCAGCGGCGGCAGCAGACGCAAGGTCTTCTGTCCGCTGTATCCCGTCATGATATGGTGTTTCTGCATCAGCACCTTGCGGAAATCGGCCTGCGGCACGGCAAGATCGACACCTATCATCAGGCCGCGGCCGCGGATGTCCTCCACACCGCTCACGCCCTCGATGGCTGCCACGATCTTTTCGCCAGTCACGCAGGCATTCTCCACCAGATTCTCGTCCTTCACCACATCGGCCACGGCTATGGCCGCAGCGCAGGCGAGATGACTGCCGCCGAACGTGGTTCCGAGCATGCCCTTCCGGGCGGGAACCGACGGCGAGATCATGATGGCACCCACGGGGAATCCGTTGGCTATGCCCTTGGCCAGCGACACTATGTCGGCCCTGACGCCCGCCCACTGGTGGGCGAAGAACCGGCCGCTGCGGCCGTAGCCCGACTGCACCTCGTCGAGAATCATCATCGTACCCGTGGCGTCGCACTCCTCGCGCACGGCCTGCAGAAATCCGTCCGATGCCACACGTATTCCGTTCACGCCCTGAATGCCTTCGATAATCACGGCCGCATACTCACCCGTGCGAAGCTCGGCCCGCATGGCGTCGATGTCGTTCAGTTCGACGAACGTCACCTTGTCGGTGCGGTTCACCGGAGCCTGAATGGCCGGATTGTCGGTCACGGCAACCGCCATGCTCGTGCGGCCGTGGAAAGCGCCGCGCATAGCCAGCACACGGCTGCGTCCGGTGGTGAACGACGCCAGTTTCAGCGCGTTCTCGTTAGCCTCGGCACCGCTGTTGCACAGGAACAGGTCGTAGTCGGGATAACCCGAAAGTTCGCCCAGCTTCACTGCGAGCTCGCGCTGCAGGCTGTTGACGACCGCGTTGGAATAGAACCCTATGCGGCCGAGTTGCTCGGTGATCTTCTCCACATAATGCGGATGGGTATGACCGATAGATATTACGGCGTGACCGCCGTAGAAATCGAGATATTCGACACCGTTGCGGTCCCACAAATAGGCTCCGCCGGCCTTCACCGGCTCCATGTCGAGCAACGAATATACTTGAAACAAATCCATAATTTTTTCCGAATAGCCGGGCCGGTCGCAATGAACCGGCCGCAATTAAACACCCCGCACGCACTCACGCGCAACGGACTAAAAATATGCAGCTTTCAACCGCAGGCCCTCGGTTTCGTCAAGCCCGAACATGAGGTTCATGTTCTGCACGGCCTGTCCCGAAGCACCCTTGAGCAGATTGTCGATCACCGACGTCACGAGCAGTTTGCGGCCCGACTTCTGCAACGACAGAAAACAGTAGTTGGTGTTCACCACCTGCTTCATATACACAGGCTTGTCGCTGACGCATACAAACGGGTGATCCTTGTAAAAGGTCCTGAATATTCCGGTTATGCGTTCGATATCCTCGTCGGTACGCACCACAACGTCGCTCATGATGCCGCGCGCATGACAACCGCGCACAGGAACGAACGCTATGTCGGTCGCAGCCGACCCGCCGGCCGCCTCGACCGTCTCGCCTATCTCGCCCAGATGCTGGTGCGTGAAGACCTTGTAGTTCGACAGATTGGCGCTGCGGTTGCTGAAATGGGTGTCGGGCGTAGGCTTCTGTCCCGCGCCGGTCGAGCCGGTGATGCCGGTGACCGTCACCTCTTCGGGAAGTATGCCAGCCGCAGCCAGAGGTATCAGCGCAAGGTTGATCGAAGTGGCGAAGCATCCGGGATTGGCCACGCAGCGGCAGCCGCGAATCCGCTCGCGGTTGAGTTCCGGAGCGCCGTAAACGAATTCGCCGGCATCGGCCCTGAGACGGAAATCGTTGCTCAGGTCAATGATCTTAACCGATTCGGGCACATCGTTATCGGCAAGGAACTTGGCCGAATTGCCATGTCCCATGCAGATGAACAGCACGTCGATATCGGTGAAGTCGATGTCGCGGAACACCAGCGGCGACCATATCATATCGCCGTGCACGGAACTCACCGGCTCGCCCTTGTGCGACTCGCTCTGAATGTATTTCAGCTCGGCATGCGGATGATTCACGATCAGGCGGATGAGCTCGCCGGCCGTGTATCCCGCGCCTCCTGCTATTGCTACTCTTATCATAATAACGTCGGTATATATTCGTTTTCGGCGGCCGAAGTCCGTGAGGCCTCCATGACCGCCGAAGACGGCGACGTCCGAAGACGCCGCTGATTACTGATTTCTACTCCTCGTCATTGACCGCATGGTAGATCTTGAGCGGCATCGACATGATCTTGGTGAAGCCCTTCACGTCGTCGGCCGTCCATGCGTTGTTCATCTCACCGTACTCGGCGAACTTGGCGTTCATCAGATCGTGATCCGACTCGATGCCGACGAGCGAGAAAGTGTAGGGACGCAACGTTACGAACACCTTGCCCGACACGTTGCGCTGGCTGCTGTCGAGGAACTTCTCGATGTCGCGCATCACGGGCTCGGAATACATTGCCTCGTGCATGAACATTCCGTACCACGTGCCCAGCTGATCCTTCCAGTACTGCTGCCACTTGGTGAGCGTGTGCTTCTCCAGCAGCTCGTGCGCCTTGATGATGAGCATGGGCGCGGCAGCCTCGAATCCCACACGACCCTTGATGCCGACTATGGTGTCGCCCACATGCGTGTCGCGGCCGATGGCCCATGCGGCGCCTATGGCCTCCAGCTTGTTGATGGCGGCGACGCCCGACACGGTCTGGCCGTTGACTGCGACCACCTCGCCGTTGCGGAACTCGATCTCAAGCGATTCGGTGCCCTCCTTGCAGAGCTGCGAAGGATATGCCTCGTCGGGCAGGTTGGTAGCCGAGCAAAGGGTCTCCTTGCCGCCCACCGAAGTGCCCCACACACCCTTGTTGATCGAATACTGCATCTTGGTGAAATCGGCCTCGAAACCGTTCTCCTTAAGGTAATTGATCTCATACTCGCGCGTAAGCTTCATGTCGCGCGTGGGAGTGATGATCTCCATCTTCGGAGCGAACACCTCGAACGTGAGGTCGAAACGCACCTGATCGTTGCCCGCGCCCGTCGAACCGTGAGCTATGGCGTCGGCACCGATGCTGTTGGCGTAATTGACTATGGCCAGAGCCTGAAAAGTACGCTCCGAACTTACCGATATGGGATAGGTCTTGTTGCGCAGCACGTTACCGAAGACCATATATTTTATACATTTCGAATAGTAGTCGCCCGTAACGTCGAGATTGACGTGCGACTTGGCGCCCAAAGCATAGGCGCGCTCCTCGACAGCGGCAAGCTCCTCGGCCGAGAAACCGCCGGTATTGGCCAGCGCCGTGTAGACCTCGTAACCAAGCTCCTTGGTGAGATACTTGACGCAGAACGAGGTATCGAGACCTCCGCTATAAGCCAGAACAACCTTTTTCATGATATTTCGTGTTTTTTATGTTTTTCATTCAGGTATCGCCGCGAATCGCGCGGACAAACCGCAGTCCCGCCGAACCGGGGCACGGCCCACGCGGGTCGCCGGCATTCTTATTTTCCGAAGATACGGCTCCACCACGAACCCTTCTTGGCCTCGGCGGCACGCTTCGCCTCCTCCTCGGCCGCCTTGCGTTTGGCCACCTTCTCGGGATCGTAGATCATGCCGGTGCAGAGACACTTGGTCATGTTGGTACGCTGCAACACGTCGTAGTTGACGCACGAGCGGCAGCCGGCCCAGAACTGTTCGTCGTCGGTAAGCATGGCGAACGTCACCGGTTCGTAGCCCAGCGAGGTGTTTATGCGCATCACGGCCTCACCAGTGGTAAGACCGAAGATCTTGGCATTGGGGAAGCGCTTGCGCGAAAGCTCGAAAGCAGCCTGCTTGATACGCTTGGCCACACCCATGCCGCGGTACTGCGGACGCACGATAAGTCCCGAATTGGCCACGAACTCGTCGTGTCCCCACGACTCTATGTAGCAAAAACCTACGAACTCCTCGCGGTTAACGGCTATGATCGCCTTTCCCGAATTTATTTTATCGGCGATATACTCGTCGGTACGGCGGGCTATACCCGTTCCGCGGCTCTTCGCGGCCTCGTCGATCGAATCGTTGATCTGCGTCACGTAGCGCAGATGCTCCTTCGATGCGACCATTACATCTATTTTCATCTCTATATTAACGATTTAGAATATACGTACTCTGTTTTCGCGGATGCAAAGATTGCATATAAATCCGCTAAATGCAAATATTTATTCCTCAATATTTATATATAAATAAAAATACCCGCATATCTGCATAATATACGGGTAAATATGCAATATTTATTCATCCCGCCGTCAATACGATCCCCAGCTGCGGATGGCCAGCCCCTCCTTGCCTACCTGACACACGGCCATGATGAAAGCCGACGCCAGACGGGCATTCGTCAGCAGCGGGATGTTGAAATCAATCGCCGCACGGCGTATCTTGTAGCCGTTGTCCAGCTCGCGGCAAGTGCGGTTCTTGGGAATATTTATCACGAGGTCCACCTTCTTCTCGCGTATGTAGTCCAGCACGTTGGGCGCGCCGGTTTCGTCGGGCCACCCCAGCACATCGACCTCGATGCCCTGCTGCGCCAGAAAATCGGCGCTGCCGGCAGTGGCGTAGACATGAAAACCGTTGCGCAGCAGCATCCGCACCGCCGACACGAGCTCGACCTTCGAACGTGCCGGACCCGACGATATGAGCACATTCCGCTCGGGAATGGCCTGCCCCACCGAAAGAAGACTCTTGAGAAGCGCCTCGTAGTAGTTGTCGCCTATGCACGCCACCTCGCCCGTCGAGGTCATGTCGACACTCAGCACCGGATCGGCGTTTTGCAGACGCGCGAACGAGAACTGCGACGACTTCACACCCACGTAGTCGATGTCGAACATCGACTTGGGATGCGACTCGACGGCGCGGCCCAGCATCACGCGCGTAGCCATGGTTATGAAGTTGAACTTCATGATCTTCGACACGAACGGGAAACTTCGCGACGCACGCAGGTTGCACTCGATGACCTTTATGTCGTTGTCCTTGCCGAGGAACTGAATGTTGAACGGACCCGATATGTTCAGCTCGCGCGCGATCTTCGCGGCGATATGCTGTATGCGGCGGATGGTTTCGAGGTAGAGTTTCTGCGCCGGGAACACTATCGTGGCGTCGCCCGAGTGCACACCCGCATACTCCACATGCTCGCTTATGGCCGACACCTTTATCTCGCCGCGCTGCGCCACGGCATCCATCTCGATCTCCTTGGCATGCTCGATGAACTCGCTCACCACCACCGGATGATCCGAGCTCACCTCGGCCGCCTGACTCAGATAGCGGTCCAGCTCGTCGCGCTCGTACACCACGTGCATGGCCGCGCCCGACAGGACATACGACGGACGGATCAGAACGGGCAGCCCCACCTCGTCGACGAAATCATATATGTCCTTCATGCTCGTAAGCTCGCGCCAGCGGGGCTGGTCGATACCCAGAGCGTCGCACATCGACGAGAACTTCTGACGGTCCTCGGCCCGGTCGATCGACTCAGCCGACGTGCCGAGGATGTTCACACCCTGCCGGTGGAGCGGCATGGCCAGATTGTTGGGTATCTGACCGCCCGTCGACACCACGACGCCGTAAGGCGACTCGGCCTCGATGATGTCCATCACACGCTCGAACGTAAGCTCGTCGAAATAGAGACGGTCGCACACATCGTAATCGGTCGAAACCGTTTCGGGATTGTAGTTTATCATCACCGAACGCAGACCCACCTGCGAGAGTGTCTTCAGCGTGTTCACGCCGCACCAGTCGAACTCGACGCTGCTGCCTATGCGGTAGGCGCCCGAACCGAGGACGATCACCGAACGGCTGTCGCGCTCGTACTCGATGTCGTTGCGCTCGCCGTTGTAGGTAAGATACAGGTAATTGGTCTGTGCCGGATACTCTCCGGCCAGCGTATCTATCTGCTTCACGCACGGCAGTATCCCCATGCGTTTGCGCATGGCGCGGATGTGCAGCATGCGGTCGGACATCGACTTGTCGGAGCCGGTCATGGTGAGTTCGGCGATCTGGAAATCCGAGAATCCCATGCGCTTGGCCTCGCGCAGCACATCGGCGGGCAGGTCGTGCGAGCCGTCGCCGTCGTGCGCACGCAACACCTCCTTGAACTCGTGTATGCGGTACAGACGCTGAAGGAACCAGCGGTCGATACGCGTGCGTTCGTACACCTGATCTATCGTATATCCCTTCTCGAAAGCCTCGGCTATGGCATACACGCGCTTGTCGGTCGGGTGCTCCAGCTCCTCGTCGATATCCACCTTCACCGGCTTGTTGCCCACGAAACCGTGCTTGCCCTGTCCTACCATGCGCAGACCCTTCTGGATGGCCTCCTCGAACGTGCGGCCGATGGACATGACCTCACCCACGCTCTTCATCGACGAGCCGAGAAGTTTCGACACTCCGTCGAACTTATTGAGGTCCCAGCGCGGGATCTTGCACACCACATAGTCCAGCGCAGGCTCGAAGCATGCCGAGGTGACCTTCGTCACCGAGTTCTTTATCTCGTGCAGGCCGTATCCCAGTCCGAGCTTGGCCGCCACGAACGCCAGCGGATAACCCGTGGCTTTCGACGCCAGCGCGCTCGAACGCGACAGACGCGCGTTGACCTCGATGACGCGATAATCCTCCGACTCGGGATCGAGCGCATACTGCACGTTGCACTCGCCCACGATACCTATGTGGCGGATGATCCTTATGGCTATGGCGCGCAGCTTGTGGTACTCGCTGTTGGTGAGCGTCTGCGACGGCGCCACCACCAGACTCTCGCCCGTGTGGATGCCAAGCGGGTCGAAATTCTCCATGTTGCAGACCGTGATGCAGTTGTCGTAGCGGTCGCGCACCACTTCGTACTCCACCTCTTTCCAGCCCTTGAGCGACTTCTCGATCAGCACCTGCGGCGAATAGGAGAACGCGCTGGCCACGATCGTCTCCAGCTCCTCGTCGTTCTTGCAGAATCCCGATCCGAGTCCGCCCAGCGTGTAGGCCGCGCGTATGATCAGCGGGAAGCCCAGTTCGTGAGCCGCGGCCACGGCCTCCTCCATCGTCGAGCAGGCTATGCTGCGCGGGGTTTTCACGCCTATTTCAGCCAGTTTCTCCGAGAACAGCTTGCGGTCCTCGGTGTCTATGATGGCCTGCACGGGGGTACCCAGCACCTGCACGCCGTACTTCTCCAGCACGCCCTTGCGATAAAGCTCCACGCCGCAGTTCAGGGCCGTCTGACCGCCGAACGAGAGCAGGATGCCGTCGGGGCGCTCCTGCTCGATGACCTTCTCGACGAACTCCTCCGTCACCGGCAGGTAATAGATCTTGTCGGCCACATCCTCCGAGGTCTGCACGGTGGCGATGTTGGGATTGATGAGCACGGTGTATTTTCCGGCTTCGTGCATGGCCTTGAGCGCCTGCGAACCCGAATAGTCGAACTCGCCGGCCTCGCCTATCTTCAAAGCTCCCGATCCGAGGAGCAACACTTTCTTTATCTCTTTTTCCATAGTCGGGTTACTTTTTCGCGGCTTTCCACGCCTTGATGTTATCCATGAATTCGTCGAACAGATACTCGGTGTCGACCGGACCGCTCGATGCCTCGGGGTGATACTGCGTCGAGAAGAACGGCTTGCTGCGGTGACGTATGCCCTCGTTGGTGCCGTCGTTGACGTTGACGAACAGCGTCTGCCAATCGGCCGGCAGCGTGCGGTCGTCGATGGCGAACCCGTGGTTCTGCGAGGTTATGTGGCAGCGGTTCGTACCGGGAACCATGACCGGCTGGTTATGGCCGCGATGGCCGTACTTCAGCTTATACGTGGACGCACCCGCGGCACGCGCCAGCAGCTGATTGCCGAGGCAGATACCCATGATGGGCCGGTCCTCCTTCAGGGCGGCGGCTATGTGGGCTATGGTGGCCCCGCACTGCGACGGGTCGCCCGGGCCGTTCGACAGAAACAGGCCGTCGTAATCCTCCTGCGAGAAATCGTAGTCCCACGGCACACGGATGACCGTAGCTCCGCGACGCAGAAGACAGCGCAGGATGTTGTACTTCACGCCGCAGTCGACAACCGCCACGCGGTAGGGGCCGTCGCCGTAGACCACGCGCTCGCGCGTCGACACCTGCGCCACCACATTGTCGGTATTGGGATCGTAGAAAGGCAGCACCTCGCCACCCTCGATCTCGATGCGGCCGAGCATCGAGCCGCTCTCGCGCAGCTTCTGCGTGATGGCCCGCGTATCCACGCCGCAGATGGCCGGCACATGCTGCTCACGGAGCCAGTCGCCGAGACTGCGGACGCCGTTCCAGTGGCTGTACTCATCCGAATAATAGGATACGACCAGTGCCGCGCAGTGGATGCGGTCCGACTCGTAAAACTTCTCGATACCCCACTCGTCCCTGTCGGCCGACGGAACACCGTAGTTGCCGATCATGGGATAGGTAGGCACAAGTATCTGGCCCTTGTACGACGGATCGGTCAGACTCTCGACATAACCCGTCATGGCCGTGTAGAAAACCACCTCGCCGGCGGCTCCGACGTCATAGCCGAACGAATAGCCCTCGTAACGGCTTCCGTCCTCGAACACTATCGCCGCACGTTTCATTGCTTGCATATATATGTTGTCTTTTTCGAATTAATATCGCGGAATTGTTCCACAAAAATACATAAATATTTTGGAAATAAGAAAATATGCCCTACTTTTGCATAAATATGTAGGTTATTTAGGATTATGAATCAGAAAACCCAGCGATTCGCCACCATCCGCAAGATTATACGCAGCGAACTCATCAGTTCGCAGGACGAACTTATAACCCGCCTGCGCGAATGCGGAGTGGACATAACGCAAAGCACTCTTTCGCGCGACCTCAAGTTCATGAACGTGGCCAAGGTGCCGCACAAGAGCAAGGGCTACATCTACGTGCTGCCCAACACGGCCCATCACGACATCAACGTATCGTCGAACATATCAGACAACATAACCGGCCTCACGTTCTCGGGAAACCTCGGGGTGCTCAAAACCAAATCGGGCTATGCAAGCGCCATATCGGTGCCCATCGACAACCTCGACTGCCCGGGCATACTCGGAACCATAGCCGGCGACAACACCGTGCTGCTGATCCTTCGCGAAGACGCCAACCGCAACCAGATAATCGAAGCCATGCTCCGCATATTCCCAATGCTCAGCAATGTACTGTGAATAAACGGCAGGTAGTCGAAGCCGGCCGTCATCAGCATGTCCGGCCATGCCTCCACGGCACCATGCAGGTCACAGCCGCCATCCGTCGGAAGAGTGTCCGCACTCACACCGCAACCGCCATCCGTGCAGGATATGCGGCGATCGATATTCCGAAACAGGATCACGCCGGCGGCTAATCCTCCATTATATATATGTATTCGTTCGGACGTTGCATGTGAAACTTCTCGCGCGCATACTGCTCCAGATACTCGTCGTAATTCAGACGTTCGAGCATGGTGCTGTCCTGCTCGATGCGGGCACGGAACAGATCGCGCTGATCCTCCAGACGTCCTATGCGGTGCTCGACCTTTATGACGGTGATAAGATTGCGCACGGTGAGCACCGCCGTGTAGACGAATATCACGGCCGTGACTCCCAACCATATTTTTTTACTTATTCTGCCGTCCATAGGTCAACCAATATTTCGTTATTCGCGGATCAGCCCGGCCCGGGCAGCTCCCGGCCGACACGCCGCCGCCATCAGGGAATGTGCATGAACTTATGCGTCTGCACCGATATGCTCCACTTGGGATCGGCCTTGGCATACTCAACTATCAGGGGCATCACACGTTCGTAAACGCTCCACTCGGGTTGCAGATACAGACGGCAGCCGTCGCCCACGCGTCCGGCATTCAGCTCGGCCCACCCGAAATCCTCCTCGCTCTGAATTATGACCTTCAGTTCATGCGCGCGGCCGAAAGCCCCGTCGAGAGGCGGCTGTTGACGTTTCGGCGACAGGCAAACCCAGTCGAACTCTCCGCTGAAAGGATGCGTACCCGACGTTTCGAGGAATATCTCCAGACCCTCGGCCTTCAGACGCGAGGTGAGAGGTTCCAAAGGATAGAGCAGCGGTTCACCGCCCGTTATGACTATGGCCTGAGCGGCACACGCCTTGGCCCGCGCCACCACCACATCTATATCGACCGGCGGAAACACCCGCGGATTCCACGTATACTTGGCATCGCACCAGCGGCACCCCACGTCGCAGCCGCCCAGCCTGATGAAGTAGGCCGGCTTGCCGGTGTGGTAGCCCTCGCCCTGAATGGTGTAGAAATCCTCCACCAAAGGCAGACGGCGCCCACCGTCGAGCAGATCGTTATTCGTCGATGACATAAATATCCTTCAAATTGCGGCCCAGCTGATCGTAATCGAGTCCATAACCCACGATGAACTCATTCCCGATCGACAGCGCCGTATAATCGACGGGATACTCGTAAAGGAACTTGTCGGGTTTGAAGAACAGCGTGCATATAGCGATGCTCGCAGGGTTCTTCGCCCGCAGATGTTCGAGCAGGTAGTTCATGCTGTGTCCCGTCTCGACGATATCCTCCACGATGATCACGTCGCGCCCCTCGATATCGAAATCGACACCCAGCTGCTGTTTCACCACTCCGGTCGACTCCGTTCCCGAATAGGACGAGATCTTCACGAAGGCCAGCTGGCTGTCGAACGTGGTCTTGCGCACCAGATCGCCAAGAAACAGAAACGATCCGCTCAACACGCCCAGAAACACCGGTGTGCGGCCGGCATAACGCTCGTTGAGCCGGTCGGCCACACGGGCGACGGCCTCGTCGATCTTCTCGGCCGGAATCATCACGCGAAAAGTCTTGCCGTGAAGTTTTATCGTCTTCTCCATTCGGATCGGGTAATGTGATTGTTGTTTTTTAATGTGCGCCGCCATACGCTCACGACATATGTCCGCGCCCGCGACGCCGTATTTTTCAAACGGGCGGGTCTGAAGAAGTCCCGCCCGCCGGATTGTCTATCCCTTCAGCAATGCCTTGACCTCTTCGTAAACCGTAAGCCCGTTGTAACCGAACTTCTCGTCGAGCACCTTGTACGGCGCCGAATAACCGAAGTGATCGCAACCGTGTATGCGGCCGTTCTCGCCTACCAGTCCGCGCAGATTAAGCGACAGTCCCGAGGTCATGCCGTAACGCACCAGATCGTGCGGCAGCACGCTGGTCTGATACGACTTGGGCTGATCGCGGAACAGTCCCTCGCTCGGCACGCTGACCACACGCACGGGAATACCCTCCTTCTGCAACAGTTCGGCACCCTCGACCAGAGTCGACACCTCGGAACCCGAGGCAAGCATGACCACACGCGCCTTGGCCGAATCCATGACTATATACGCGCCCTTGACTGCCTGACGTGCCTCCTCGCGGCGGCTGCGGCTGAGCGCCGGCAGATTCTTGATGTTCTGACGCGAGAGGACGAGCGCCACGGGGCGATGCTCCGACAACGCGTAACGCCATGCCACTGCAGTCTCCTCGGCATCGGCCGGACGGAACACCACCATCGAACGCTCGCCGTTGTGGTTGCGCACGTGCTCCATAAGGCGTATCTGCGCCTCCTGCTCGATAGGCTGGTGCGTAGGACCGTCCTCGCCCACACGGAACGAATCGTGGGTCCAGATGTATATCACGTGCAGACGCATCAGCGCCGACATGCGTATCGCCGGCTTCATGTAGTCCGAGAATACGAAGAAGGTGCCGCACGCCGGAATGACGCCGCCGTGCAGGGCCATGCCGTTCATGATGCAGGCCATGGTAAGCTCGGCCACGCCGGCCTGAAAGAACTGGCCGGTGAAATCGCCCTTCGTGAAGGCCTTGGTCTTCTTGAGGAAACCGTCCGTCTTGTCCGAGTTGCTAAGATCGGCCGAAGCAACGATCATGTTATCAATCTTCTCGGCATACACGCCCAGCATGGTGGCCGAAGCCGCACGGGTAGCCGTATCGGCCTTGACCTCGATCTTGTTGTAATCTATCTCGGGGATCTCGCCCGAAAGGAAACGCGACAACTTGCGCGCCAGTTCCTTGTTGGCGGCACGCCACTCTGCCTCGGTCTGTCTGCGCTGTGCGGCCCATGCCTTAAGTTCGCACCGGCGTGCCTCGTATATCTCGCGCGTCTCGCCGAAAATGCGGAACGGGTCCTCGGCGTCACCGCCCAAATTGCGCACCGTGGCGGCAAGATCGGCACCCGCACCCGACAAAGGCTGTCCATGCGTGGAAACACGGCCCTCGAAACTCTCGCCGTCGGCACCGACGGCACCCTTGGCCATTATCGAGCGGCCGATTATCAGCGTAGGCTGCTCGGTCTGGGCATTGGCCTCGGTGAGCGCTGCACGCAAGGCCTCGACATCGTGGCCGTCGGCCTCGATCACATGCCAGCCCCATGCGCGGTACTTCGCCGCGACATTCTCGCCGTCGACCTCGTCGACACGGGTGGAAAGCTGCACGTTGTTGGCGTCATAGTACATTATGAAGTTCGCCAGACCCAAATGGCCGGCTATACGGCCCACTCCCTGCGAGATCTCCTCCTGCACGGCACCGTCCGAGATGAACGTATATGTCTTGTGCGCCATCCACTCACCGAAACGTGCGGCCATGAAACGCTCGACTATGGCGGCACCCAGAGCCATGGCGTGTCCCTGTCCCAGCGGACCCGAGGTATTCTCCACGCCGTGAGCCGCATCGGCCTCGGGATGGCCCGGGGTTATGCTGCCCCACTGGCGGAACGACTTCAGGTCGTCCATCGAATAGAATCCGGAAAGCATCAGCACCGAATACAGCATCGGCGACATGTGGCCGGGATCGAGGAAGAACCTGTCGCGGAACGGATACGACGGATTCTCCGGATCGTAACGCATGAATTCCGTATAGAGCAGATTTATGAAATCGGCACCGCCCATAGCGCCGCCCGGATGCCCCGATTTGGCCTTTTCGACCATGGCGGCGGTCAGAATGCGGATATTGTCGGCCGCCTTATTAAGTTTCGAGTTAGCAAACATATTATTTAAGCAATTATATACTTTACATTGTCCCGATTCCATGAACCGGGAACCCGTTGCGGGATGCCGGTCCGTGCACGGCAAAACCGCGTTCGCACATCCGCCCCGACCCAAACCCCGGCCCGGGGCCGGATCTTCGGATCGGAACCTGCTTGCCGACACGGTTTTAGGTTGAGCGTTGGCGTAAAACTGTATGCAGTTCCCTTATTTTACCCAATTCCTGTTACACAAATGTAATACAAAAAATGTTAACCGACCTGCTTAAGCTCCAAAAAATTCGCGCCCTCTATCTTATTTTTCGCGTACTGGAGTGTGACAGTGAAGGTTTTCTGCCCGGACGACGGAACGTCGTACATGGCGTCGATCATGATGGCCTCGCATATCGAACGCAGGCCGCGTGCGCCGAGCTTGTATTCGTCGGCCTTGGCCACGATGTAGTCGAGCACTTCGTCGTCGAAACGCAGCTCCACGTCGTCCATGGCCAGCAGACGTTCGTACTGTTTCACGATGGCGTTCTTGGGCTGCGTGAGTATCGACCGCAGGGCCTCGCGCGTGAGCGGCTGCATGTAGGTGAGCACAGGCAGACGGCCGACCAGCTCGGGTATGAGCCCGAACGATTTCAGGTCCTGAGGCATGATGTATTTCATCAGGTTGCTGCGATCGACCTGCGACGCATTCTGCACGCCGAAACCTATCGCGCGGGTATTCAGACGCTGCGCGATCTTCTTCTCGATACCGTCGAACGCGCCGCCGCAGATGAACAGAATATCCTTCGTGTTCACCTGTATGAACTTCTGGTCGGGATGCTTGCGCCCGCCCTGCGGCGGGACGTTCACAACGGTACCCTCCAGAATCTTCAGCAGGGCCTGCTGCACACCCTCGCCCGAAACGTCGCGCGTGATGCTGGGATTGTCGCCCTTGCGGGCTATCTTGTCGATCTCGTCGATGAAGACTATGCCGCGTTCGGCCGCCTCGACATTGTAGTCGGCCACCTGAAGCAGCCGCGAGAGAATGCTCTCCACATCCTCGCCCACATAACCGGCCTCGGTGAGCACCGTGGCGTCGACGATGGTGAACGGCACATTCAGCACCCGGGCTATGGTACGGGCCATCAGCGTCTTGCCGGTACCCGTCGGACCCACGAGCACGATGTTCGACTTGTCGATCTCCACCTCGTCGTCCTTTCCCGCACCCGCTTTGCTCATGATGCGCTTGTAGTGGTTGTAAACCGCCACCGACATGTAACGCTTGGCATCGTCCTGCCCGATCACGTACTGATCGAGAACCTCCTTGATCTGCTTGGGCTTGCGCAGCTCCGGAGCCTTGAACTTGGCGTTCTTGCCACGGCCTTTTCCTCCGTCGATCAGTTCGCTCTCCACCAGCATGCCGTAACCGCGCTCCACGCAGTTGTTGCATATGTTCGAGCCATCCTCGCCGCGGAACATCAGCGCCACATCGCTGCGTTTCGCTCCGCAGAACGAACAGCAATCCTCGCCGCCGTGTCCCGAGCGGTCCTTATATCCTTTCTGAGACATAAACTATTTCTAAAAATTTTACTTGCTGCGCCTTGTCAGCACATCGTCTATCAGACCGTAGTCCTTGGCCTCGGCCGCCGTCATCCAGTAGTCGCGGTCGGCGTCCTGCTCGATCTTGGCAATATCGACACCCGAATGGGCCGCCAGAATCTCGTAAAGTTCGCGTTTGGTCTTGACGATCTCGCGGGCCGTGATCTCGATATCCGACGCCTGCCCCTGCGCTCCGCCCAGAGGCTGATGAATCATCACCCGCGAATGGGGCAGCGCCGAGCGTTTTCCGGCAGCGCCCGCCGTCAGCAGCACGGCACCCATCGAGGCGGCGAGTCCGGTGCATATCGTGGCCACGTCGCTCGATATGAGCTGCATGGTGTCGTATATGCCGAGTCCGGCCGACACCGAGCCGCCCGGGGAGTTGATGTAGATCTGTATGTCCTTCGACGGATCCACCGACTCCAGAAACAGCAGCTGCGCCTGAATGATGTTGGCGGCATCGTCATAGATGGGGGCGCCCAGAAATATGATACGGTCCATCATCAGACGCGAAAACACATCCATGGTGGCCACATTCAGCTGACGCTCCTCGATGATCGTAGGCGAGATGTAAGCCGCCTGTACCGACTGAAAGTCATGCAACCGCAGACTGCTTATACCGCAGTGTCCGCGCGCGTATTTCTCGAATTCATTCATAACTGTTATCGCTAAACGTTTAGTTCACGCTTCATGCCTGTCGGACGGCCGCTGCGGCAGACGCATACCCGCGCACCGGCCGCTGCGACATGCCCGTCATATCAAAAATTGGACTCTGCAAACATTACGCCCAGAGTCCAAATCGCAGAATATTTTGACGAATCTTAGTTCGCTTGTGCCAATTTGGCAAACTCGTCCGACGAAACCGACTTCGTGGCGACATTGATCTTCGACTTCACGTAATCGACGACCTTCAGTTCGTAGAGCTTCTCGTAAATCTTCTGGGCCTGCTCCTTGTTGTCGAGGATCTGCTTCGAGAAGTTGGCAACCATCTCGTCCGGAGCCGAAGGCATGCCGTACTGCGCGAACTGTGCCTTGGCGAACTCCTTGGCCTCGGCCTCGGCCTCCTCGGCGCTGACCTTCAGATCGGCCTCCTTGATGATATGCTTCTGGATGTAGTTCCACGTGAACATCTTCACGAAACCGTCGAAATCCTTCTCGATATCCTCCTTGGTGAACTTGCCCTCGTTGATCACGAACAGCCAGCGCTTCAGGAACTCGGCAGGCATCTGCAGCGCAGCCTTCTCCATAAGGAAGTCGCGCACGTTGATCGTAAAGAGGTAATCCGACTCGCGGCCCAGCTCCTTCTCGATCTCGGCATCCACGAACGAATCCAGCTCGGCCTCGCTCTTGACGTCGCCTGCGGGGAAAGCCATCTTGAAGAACTCCTCGTTCAGCTCGGGATTGGCGAACTGGCGTATCTGCTTGATCTCAAGCTCGAACTTGGGATTAACACCCTCAAGCTCGTCCTCCTTCACCTGAAGGATTGAGGCACGCTGCGACGCAGTCTTGTAAAGCTCGTTGATGTCGATCTCCATCTTCGCACCCACCTTGGCGCCGATGAAAGGCTTGCGCTCGTCGTCGCTCATCGAGATCAGGCCGACGTAGGCGTCCTCGATACGCATGTCGCCGTTGTCAAGCACCACGGTCAGCGCCTCGTCGTTCTTCACCTCGTCGACGTCGACCAGACGGCCGTAACGGCGCAGGTAGTTGTCACGATAGGCGTCGTGCATCGTCTTCTCGACCTTGATCTTGTTGTAGGTCAGCTTGTCCTTGTCCGAAAGATCCAGCTTCACCTCGGGAGCCTCGCCGATCTCGAAGAGGAACTCGTGCTCGGTATTGTTGTCGAAATCGAAATCGCCCTGCTCGTCCGAAGGGATAACGTCGCCCACATAGTCGATGCCCTCCTTCTGCAGATACTCGAACACGGCGTTCGAAGCCGTACGGTACGACTGCTCGGCCACGGCACCCTTGCCGTACATCTTGCGAACCACGCCCATAGGCACCATGCCCGGACGGAATCCCGGAATGTTGGCCTTGCGCCTGTACTCGCGCAACATCTTGTCAACGGCCTCGCCGTAATCCTTCTCGCTTACGACAACCTTCAGTAACGAGGTGCCCTGCTCACGCTGTTCTCTTGTAATCTCCATAATTATCTTTCGATTTTTATTATTTTTTTAGCTTTTCTACGCATTTCGGAGTGCAAAGGTAATTAATTTTAATTAATTAATAGGCCTGTGCACGACTTTTTATTCCGTCCGGCCGCTTTCGTACTCGCGGGGCCTGTACAGCTGGTCGCGCAGACGCGGCGTGAAACCCGCCTCGCGGATAGCGCGCTGAATGCCCTCGGCGTCGAATTCGTTGTGCGCACCGGCACTCGACACCACATTCTCCTCGATCATGATCGAGCCCATGTCGTTAGCCCCGCCGTGCAGAGTCACCTGCGCCGTCGGCTTGCCCACGGTGAGCCACGACGTCTGAATATTGCGGATATTGCACAGCACCAGCCGGCTGACGGCTATCACGCGCACATACTCCAGCGGCGAGAAACGCGACACCGTACCCTCGCGTTCGAGCCGCGTGCCCTGCGAGCGGAATATCCACGGAATGAACGCGACGAATCCGTAATTGCCCACGGGGCAGCGCGCCTGAAGATCGCGTATGGCGAGCAGATGGTCGATACGCTGGCGCGGAGTCTCCACGTGGCCGTACATCATCGTCGCCGAGGTGGGCAGATTCATCTCGTGCGCCTCGTGCATCACCCCGATCCACTCTTTCGCGCTCGGTTTTGCGGGCGATATGCGGCGACGGACCTCATCGTCGAGGATCTCGGCGCCGGCACCCGGCAGCGAATCGAGTCCCGCCGCCACGAGCCGCTCCAACGCGCGGCGCGTGGTGATGCCGCTCACACGGGCTATGTGCGCGACCTCGGGAGCACCCAGCGCATGCAGCCGCACCGAAGGATACATCCGTTTCAGAGCCGAGAACAGCTCCTCGTAGAACTCTATGCCGAGCCTCGGGTGCAGACCGCCCTGCAACAGCAGCTGGTCGCCGCCCAGCCCGATCATGCGTTCTATCTTCTCGCGATACTCCTCCAGTGTAGTCACGAACGCCCGTTCGGTATCGTGCGGTCCGCAGTGGAAATTGCAGAACTTGCATCCCGATATGCAGACGTTGGTGATATTGACATTGCGGTCGATCTGCCACGTCACCACATCGGGATCGGGCACCGCCGAGCGGCGCACTTCGTCGGCCACTCCGGCCAGATCGGCCAAAGGGGCCTGCTCCCACAGCCAGTATGCCTCCTCGCGGGAGAGCATGGCGCGGTCGCGCGCCTTCGCGAATATATCCCGGGCCTTCATCTACTTCTGTTTTCTGTTCTTGCCCACTATAAGTTCGAAATTGAGCGTGCGCCGGCGCATGTCGGCACCCTTGACACGTATCCACACCTCCTCGCCGAAGACGATACGGCGCCCCGTGCGGCGGCCCACCACCTCGAACCGCGCCTCGTCGAACGCATAGTAGTCGCCCTCGATGTCGCGCAGGAAGGCCATACCCTCGATATGCGTGTCGTTCAGCTCGACATAGATGCCCCACTCGCTCATGCCCGACACATGCCCCTTGAACATCTCGCCGATCTTGTCCTTCATGAACTCCACCATCTTGTACTTTATCGACGCGCGTTCGGCATCCGAAGCGACGATCTCACGTTCCGACGAATAGACGCACTGCGACTCGAGCTCCTTGCGGTCGGGCGATTTGCCGTCGGTGAGATAATGCGCCAGCAAACGGTGCACCATCATGTCGGGATAACGTCGGATGGGCGATGTGAAGTGAGTGTAGTATTTGAATGCCAGACCGTAATGGCCGATGTTGTCCGTAGTGTAGAACGCCTTCGACATGCTCCTCACGGCCAACGTCGAGATGGCGTTGGCCTCGGGACGCCCCTTGACCTCGCCCACGAGCTTGTTGATCGCCTTGGCCACGGCCCGCCCTTTCGAGGCGCGGAACTGATAGCCGAAGCGCAGCACGAAATCGCGGAAACGGGTGAGTTTCTCTTCGTTAGGCTCGTCGTGCACACGGTAGACCATTGCCCGCTGCGTCTTGCGGCCATTCGTCTGACGATATGCGCAGAACTCGGCCACGCGGCGGTTGGCCAGAAGCATGAACTCCTCTATCATCTGGTTCGACTCCTTCTGCTCCTTGGTGTATACGCCCAGCGGCTTGCCGTTGTCGTCGAGAATGAATTTGAACTCGGCGCGCTCGAACCCTATGGCTCCGTCGCGGAAGCGGCGCTGGCGCATCGTCTGCGCCAGACGGTTCAGCACGCATATCTCGTCGGCATAATCGCCGACCCCCGTTTCGATACGCGCCTGCGCCTCGGCATAGGTGAAGCGACGGTCGGAATAGATGACCGTACGGCCGAACCACTCGTCGATCAGCTCGGCATTGTCGTTCATGCGGAACACGGCCGAGAAACAGAGGCTCTCCTCGTTCGGACGCAGCGAACACAGTTCGTTCGACAGACGTTCGGGCAGCATCGGCACGGTGCGGTCGACCAGATAGACCGACGTGCCGCGGTCGCGCGCCTCGCAATCGAGCACCGACCCGGGACGCACGTAATGCGTTACGTCGGCTATGTGCACACCGACCTCCCACACGCCCTTCTCCACCTCGCGTATCGAAAGCGCGTCGTCGAAGTCCTTGGCGTCGGCAGGGTCCACCGTGAATGTGGTTATGCTGCGGAAGTCGCGCCGCTGGGCATAATCGCTCTCCCCGATACGGCCGTCGATGGCCTCGGCGGCGGCCTCGATATCCCCGTCGAACTTGTAAGGCAGATCGTATTCGGCCAGTATGGCGTGCATCTCGGTGTCGTTGTCGCCCGTACGGCCCAAAACGTCGATCAGTTCGCCGCGCGGACTCTTGTCACCCTCGCGCCAGTCGGCGATGCGGAACACCACCTTGTCGCCGTCGTTCACGGTCGGGCACTCCTTGCGCGGGAAGAACACGTCCATGGGGAGCTTGCGCGAGTCGGGATGTACGAACACAGCCGAACGGCTCACCTCGGCCACTCCGACATAACGTTTGCCGCTGCGTTCCAGCACGGCCGTCACCACACCTTCGGGATTGTCGCCGGCACGGTGCGACTGACGCTGCAGGGCCACCTCCACGCGGTCGCCGTCCAAGGCGCAGCCGGTGTTGCGCTGACTCACATATATGTCGTTCTCCAGCTCCTCGACGCACACATAGGCGGCACCCGAACCCACCATGTCGACTATACCCTCGTAGCGCGGAAGCTGCGCCATCGAAAGCTGATACTTCTCGCGGCCGCGGGCCTCCACCACACCCTCTTTCACCAGCGTCTCGACCATATCGCGCACGGCATAACGCGCCTCGCGCGAATTGCCTCCCGATGCCGACGTCAGCTGCTTGAGCGAGAACGAGCGTTCGGGAAACTCACGGAACATATTTACGATGAACGCCCTGCGGTCCTGTACCGACCTCTCGCCATGCGGCGAAGACGGGCGTTGCGAATCTTTTTTCTTTCTTTGTCTCATCTGTTCAGAATATTAATTGTCAGGCGATACATAAACTCCTCGCCTACCTCCAGCGCCCGTTCGTCGGGCAAAAAAGTGGCCGTATGCGAACGGCCCGAGTTGCGTCCCACGCCCAGCCGGTAGAAGAGCGAGGGATAGATGTGGGTGTAGAATCCGAAATCCTCGGCCGTGGTGCGCATCTCCAGATCGCACACCCTAAAGCCGCATGCGTCGGCCAGCAGCATGGCCTCGTATGTCAGCCGCGGATCGTTCTCGACGCACGGATAGCCGTGGCGTATATCGGCGTCGACCTCCACGTCGTACTTGTATTCGATCTCCTGCGCCATGTGGGCTATCATGTTCTTCACCCGCGCACGCAGATTCTCGTTGAACGTGCGCATGGTGCCCGCACACGAGGTCTGCTCGGGTATGACGTTCGTGGCACCCTCGGCCACGACACGGCCCACCGACACCACGCAGTCGTCGCTGTTGAGCGCATTGAGCCTCATTATGAGATCGGCCACAGCCACCACCGGATCCTTTATGCGGCTGCGCATGGCGGCATGGCCGCCCACGCCTTTGACGGTGAAGTAAAGTTCGTCGGCCGAAGCCATGAACTTGCCCGGACAGAATCCTATCTCGCCCACCTCCATGTCGGCATCGACGTGCTCGCCTATCACAGCCTCGACGCTATATCCGTCGAACGGCTTCTCGGCCAGCACGAGCGATGCTCCGCCCGGGGCGCACTCCTCGCCGGGCTGGAACAGCCCCAGCACCGTGCCCTCGAAATCGGGGTCGGCCTGCAGGCGCTTCAGCACTCCGTACAGCACAGCCGCATGACAGTCGTGCCCGCAGGCGTGCATGACGCCCGCATTGCGCGAAGCCCACTCCACACCCGTAAGTTCCGTTACCGGCAGGGCGTCGATGTCGGCCCTGAGCACCACGCAACGCCCGGCATTGCCCCGGCGTCCCTCGATGCGGGCCAGCAGACCAGTCGAGGCTATCGGGCGAAATTCGATACCCGCCTCCGAGAGGCGTTCGGCGATGAAGGCCGCCGTAGAATGCTCCCTGAACGAAAGTTCGGGATTACGATGCAACTCACGACGAAATTCCTTGATATCCATGACTCAATATTATAAGTTCCGTTTACTCCGTTCCGCATTTCCGGTTCTGCGCGGCCGGCAGCGCGACGCCACCTTGGCCAGCTGCGTTATATGCGCGGGAGTCGTCCCGCAGCATCCGCCCACGATGTTCACCGCTCCCGACCGGCACACGGCATCCATGGCCTTGGCGAAACGGTGCGGCGTCAGCGGCGGATCGCCGGCGGCAGGATATGCCATGACGGGTTTCCCGCACAGCGAGGCCAGTTCGCGGAGCGACGCCTCCATGGCCTTGGGGCCGTTCGAACAGTTGAACCCCACGATATCGACCTCATCCGACGGCAGCTCCCGCAAAAACGCCTCTATCGTCGCTCCGCTCGCAACACGCCCCGCGATACGCGACAGAACGGCTGAAACGGCGACCGGTATGTCGCTGTTAAGCCTGCGGCACTCCTCCACGGCTATCTTCGCATTCTGCGCATCCATCACCGTCTCGACAAGGATCATGTCGACTCCGCCGTCCAGCAGACCGCGGATAACGTCGGCATATACACCGGCCATACGCTCCGCATCGACGTCGGTGGCAAGCGACATGTTGCGCGTGGTGGGTCCCACCGATCCGGCCACGAAGCGCGGATGTTCTGCGGTGGTGAACCGGTCGGCCGCCGCCCGTGCCGTCTGCGCGCCGGCACGGGCCAGTTCATAGGAACGCGTATGCAGCCCGTAGCGCTCCAGACACAGGGCGTCGGCGCACATGGTATTGGTTGTGATTATGTCGGCCCCGGCGGCAAGGTACTCCTCGTGCACCCCGGCCACAAGCGCCGGATCGGTCACGTTGAGCAACTCCATGCAACCGGCGGCGCCGCGCGCCATAAGTTGCGTTCCCATGGCGCCGTCCAACAGGAGTATGCGCCTCGCGCACAGTTCGGCAAGTGTCGCGCTCATTGCTTTACGATCTCTATTTCGAACAACTTGTTCCACCGCTTGCCGGTGACGAATATGCGTCCCGTCGCGGCATCGAAGGCTATTCCGTTCAACACATCGGTATCCTCGTCGGTATCCCCGGCGTCGAGCAGTCCCGAGAAATCGACGATTCCCTCCACGACTCCCGACTCGGGATTGATTATCAGTACATAATCGGTCGTATAGACATTGGCCCATATACGGCCGTCGATCCACTCCAGTTCGTTGATGTACTGCACCGGCTCGCCGCGCAGAGTGACGGTGAAACCGCCCTCGCGACGGAAGCTGTCGGGCGCTACACGGTATATCTTCGACGTGCCGTTCGACATGTACAGACGTTCGCCGTCGCTCGTGAGGCCCCAGCCTTCGCCCGAATAATGAACGTTCTTGAGCAGATTGCCGTCTAAATCGTAGATATGTACCGTATTGTTGGTCCACGTAAGCTGATACACCTTGTCGCCCAGCACCGTGATGCCCTCGCCGAATTCGTTCTTCGGCAGACGCACCAGCACTTCGGCCTTGCCGCTCTCCAACTCCACACGCTGCAGCACCGACTCGCCCCATTCGCCGGTGCCCTCCCACAGGACACCGCCGACGAATTGCAGCCCCTGCGTATAACTCGATCTGAGGTGAGGGTACACCGCCTTGACATTGTAGCCGTAACGCACCGGCTCCACCACCGGCGCACGCCGCACGCCTGTATTCGAACGCGAGGCACACGATACGACTGCGGCCGAAACGACGAGGAACATCAAAAAACTTTTCATAGCGAATGAATATTTGGAAACAAATATACAACAAAATTCACAAACCGGCAGCATCGGTCCGCCATTTACCCGCGAGGACGCACGGCAACGGCACGCACCCGCCGTCAGGACGCGACCCTGCCGGCACGGAATAACGAAAAAATATCATTACGGCCAATAAAACATCTAAAAACTCCCGAAACCGTCATTAACATTACTCTCGCTCGCCAATTTTGCAGGATAAAAATATTTCTATATGAGACGACAAAACACCAAGAACTCGCCTGACATGGGCGAGAGTCCGGCCGACAAGAGTCAGCCGGCAACAGTTTCCCGTTTCGTATTCGAAGCGGGCGAGATCTATCTGTTCCACGGATCCGATCCGCAATGTCCGGCCGAAAGCTCCCTGTGGGCGACCTTCGGCCGCCGGCATCACGGCGGTATTCTGCTTGAGGCGTGCACCGACAATCTGATCGACTTCAGACGCTGGTGCCGCCTGCCGTCCGGATACCGTTACTGCCGTATTGCGACCACCGGTGAGCTGCGCGACTACATGACTGCGCTGGCCATGTTCGAGATGCAGTGCGATCCGTGCAGGTGACATTTTCCGGCTCCGGCCCGAACAACGATGGGCCGGAGGTCCCGGCAAACACGACGACGGTTCTCCCGCATGCGGGAGAACCGTCGTTCGTAAAACAGTCGGAGCTGAATTAAGCGGCTACCGCGCTGGCGATAAGGAACGTGGCAGCGACGGTAAGGATGGCGTAAAGCTCGGGGAACGCGGCGAGGATGAGCGTCTTACCCATTACGTCGTGACCGTTGCCGATAGCGGCGATACCGTTGGCGCACACCTTGCCCTGATAAACGGCGGCGGCCAAGTTGACGATACCTACCAGCACACCGATGCCGAACACGGCAGCACCCTGCAGCATGGTGATCTGGGGGGTGATGATGTTGTAGAGGCTGGTCACCATGAAGAAACATACGAATCCGTAAAGACCCTGCGAACCCGGAAGCGCCGAAAGAGCCATGTAGCTACCGAAAGCACCGTCGTTCTTCTTCATGGCACCCACTGCGGCCTGACCGCAAATAGCCGTACCGACCGCCGAAGCGATACCTGCCAAACCCACCATGAGAGCTACGCCCACGTAGGCCAAAATCAAAGCTGTTGAATTTTCCATAATAGTTTTTTGTGTTATTGAATTTTTATTTTACTTATTTTTTATTGTCTGTAATCGGCTCGAAGACACGCGTGGTCATCTCGAACCCGGCATTCTTGTAAAACTCGACGAACGTAAGACGCATGGGGTGCACCAGCGACGAGATGGTGGACATGAACAGGTTGATGCCGTGTCCCACCAGCAGAATCACCGAAGCTCCCAGAACCTGCAGCGCCACGGCCCACCACGGCGTAGCCGACAGATCGCCGTCCAGACCCGTGATACCCAGCGCAAGGCTGTTGAACACCAGAGCAAGCACACCGCCCGAAAGTCCGATCGCGAACAGACGGATGTACGACAGCACGTCGCTCAGCAGACCCGTTATGTTGTTGTACGTATTCCACAGTCCCGAACCGAAATTCATGAATATGTTCTTGTCCGGCGAGTTGAAGAAGAGCATCAGCACCAGAGCCACGCCCGCCACCGCGAGGAACGCCGGCGAACCCATGGTGAAGAACGGTATGACCCAACTGTCGTTGAGCATCTGCAAACCCGAAGCAAGGCAGCACGAAAGGATCAGCAGGAACCATCCGAGCGTACCCAGAGCATAGCGGAATCCGAATATGCGCGTGGTCATGCAGATGTTGATAAGCATACCGAGCAGTATCTGGAACACGCCCAGCGCCAGCGCATACGAGAAGAAATCCTTCTGGAAATCGAGGAACGGCGAGTGCGCAATGTCGGGATAACCCATCATGTCGGGAATGCTCATGCCGAACAACGAACCCGTATATGCACCGAACAGCACCGTAGCGCCGCCGCACACGACGGTAAGCCATCCGGCGCGTTTGAGCATGTCGCCGCCCTTCCCGATCAGGAACAGACCGGCCAGCAGCAGAATGAGTCCGTAACCGGCATCGTTCAGACAGATGGCGAAGAAGAGCATGTAGAACGGAGCGAAGAACGGCGTGAGGTCCACCGTACCGTACTTGGGCAGGGCGTAAAGACCGCCCACCAGCTCGAACAAACGCGCGAAGCGGTTGTTCTTAAGCTTTACCGGTGTGTTGTCCTCGGGCGTGGGGTCGCTCTTGAAATACACCACGTTGGGATACTCCTCAAGCAGGGCGTCCACCTCGGCCGACTTGTCCGTTTCGGCCCATCCCTCCATGACCGTCAGCTTGCCTTCGGCAGCTTCGGCCGCCGTACCGCGTATCTTCACATTCTGCAAACGGCACGTGAGATCGGCAAGTTCGCTTTCGACCGCATCCACACTCGCGGCGCAGCGGGCGAACTCGGCGTCGAGCGCCGCAAGCTGCGCACGGTCCTCCTCGGCCTCGGCCGCAACGGCACGGTAATCGCGGGCCGGCGCCTTGATCTCCTGCGCATCGACAGTCACCTCCTCGCCGTCGGCCGAAGTCACGACGACGAAATACACCGACGACGCCGTGCGGGCTATCTCCTCGATGGTGTAACGCTCGCTCCATTCGGCCTCCGAAGCCTCGAAAGTGGAGATCTGCGCCACGAAATAGCGCAGCACCACGCCCCGTTCGGCCAGCGACGCGCTGCCCCCGGCCGAAAACTCGCCCCAGGGACGCAGCTCCTCCGAGAGTTTATCCAGACGGGCGATCTCGCCTGTAAGCGCGGCCTTGCGCTGCTGCGCATCGGCATACGCCCCGTAAGCCTCGGCACCCGAAGCATAGGGAACGGCACCGGCCGTCATACGCTCCGATCCGGCGAACGCACGCAGTGCGTCAACCGCCTTGCGGTAGTGGTCGATGTCGGTCAGCAACTGACGGTCGGCCTCGGCGGGCTCCCAGCCCGCAGTGGTTATATCGACCAATCCCAGCTCGCGCAAACGGGCTATAAAATCATCGCTCTGCGCCGCAAACAGCACAAAGTCGTAACGCGACATTCTGACTATCATTGCATAGACCCCTCCGCAGCCTGTTGTTGACGAGTTTTAACTATTTTCTGAGCCGATTTCGAGAGGTTCTCCTCGTCCTCCATGAATCGTTTGATCTTACGTATGGCATCCTCGTATCCGGGAATCTGCACCTTTTCATAGAGGTTCACCTTCTGCGTGGTCTTGCGGCGGGCGTAATCCAGCAGTTCCGTCTTGCGGTTGTAAACCTCGCATTCGATACCCAGACGCGCCATGCGTTTCAACAGATCAATGCCGTCGGCATACCACGCCGGCGAGGAGAACAGGTCGTAAGCCTTCTCGTCGAAGCTCACGTCCCGCAGCACCGGCGTGCGCACGCCCGCGATCTTCTGCGTGTCGAGCGCCACATCGGCCACACGCAGCAGCGTGGTGTCGAACTCGCCCCACAACGCCGCCATGTAGTCGTACTCGGCCGCCAGAGCGTCGAGACGGCGGCGGAAGTCGCGTGCCGTATCCTTCGCCTTCTTCACCTCGGAACGCAGTGCCGACTCCTTGCTCTTTATAGTAGGCAATGCCGTCTGGCGCATCTTGAGCTGCTTGCCAAGTTCGCCCAGCGAAGTCTTGTTATATTGAAATTTGATTGCCATATTGCGTTATTCTTTCCAGTACTTAGCGATAAGCTCGGCCTTGATGGCGACCTCCTCCTTGGTGAAATACTCGGCGAAGAGCGTCCATGCCGTGTCGAGCATGCTGTCGATGTCGATATTGACGTCGATGGCCAGCAGACGCTCCGAATAGTCGCGGGCGAACTTCAGGGCGCGCTCGTCGTAGTCCGAAAGATCGAAACCGTTCTCCAGCTTGGTCTTGGCATTGGCCGCGTCGGCATAGAGTCGTACGCAGGCGTTCATCACCTGCGGATGGTCCTCGCGGGTCTTCTTGCCGATCACCA
>CAZFIN010000014.1:0-1731 GCA_964519525.1 uncultured Alistipes sp.
ATCATCGCCGGAATAGCGCTCATGGCCGCCACCGACAACGCCATAGTGTGCTGGATAGGCATAGCCATGATAGCCATGTCGGCCCTGTTCTCGATCGTGACGCTGCCCGTCGAGTACAACGCCTCGCAGCGCGCGCTGGAGTGGCTCGAGTCGAGCCGCACGCTTCAGGGCGTGCAGCTGTCATACGCCCGCGAGGCCCTGCGCTGGGCGGCCCGCACCTATCTGGTCGCCGCGCTGAGCGCCATAGCCACCGTGCTCTACTACGTTTCACTCATCTCGCGACGCAACTAAATGGCACGGCGCAACGACGACTGTTCCGCCCGCAGCGTGTTCGCGGCGGCGGCGACGCTCGCGGCTCTCATCGCGGTGAGCTTCATACCTCCCCTCGATGCCGGAGGCGTGTCGTTGCGCCGCGCCAGCATATTCTCCGATCTGATAAGGCTCGACGATGACGACCGCGCGCAGGCAGCGCAGGCCGCCGCGCCCGAGATCGACTTGGAGGAGTTCCATGTCGACCTTCAGCAGGTGGCCGAGGCCGTAGCGCAGACCACCGCCACCGCATCGCCCACGGGCGCCGACACGTCGGTGTCGTGGGAGGGTATACTCGACGAGCAGTTCCCCGCCACGGACGACGGCGCCGCCGACGGGCCCGGACTGCCGCCCGCGGCCGACTTCTCGGACATACTGCCCCACGACTCGCTCATAACAGCCGTCGAGGATTTCGGCGGCGAGGACTCGGCGCTCGCCCGGTTCTACGAAAAGCTGCTCGCCGGCGAACCCGTGCGCATAGCCTTCATGGGCGACTCGTTCGTCGAGGGCGACATACTGACGGCCGACCTGCGCGAGTTGCTGCAGGACACGTTCGGCGGCGGAGGCGTGGGATTCGTGCCGGCGGCATCGCCGTTCACCGGATTCCGCCAGACGGTGAAGACCGCATCGAAGGGCTGGACCCCTTATAATATAATGCAGCGCAAAAGCGTTCCCGAACCCTACTCGGGCGAGTTCTTCGTGTCGGGCTGGGTGGCGCGCGGCGCCGACGGGGCCTCGACGCGCTGGGACATGACGCAGAAACGCCGCCATCTGGACGAGTGCCGCCGCGCACGGCTGCTGTTCATCAGCCGCGAACCGTCGAAGGTGAGCGTGAAGCTCAACGACGACGAGGTGCGCGAGTTCGGCTTCGACGGCAGCGACGCCGTGCGGCAGATCGTGGTCGAGGAGGAGCGCATAGCCTCGCTCGAAATGACGGTGCACAGCGGCGGCGCGGGATTCATCGGCTACGGGGCCGACTTCGACAACACGGAGGGCGTGGCCGTCGACAACTTCTCGGTGCGCAGCAACAACGGTCAGGCCATGTTCTGGACCAATCCGTCGGTGAACGCACAGATAAACGGCATGCGCGGCTACGACATGGTGATACTCCAGTACGGGCTGAACATCATGCAGGCCGACCGCCACGACTACTCGCTCTACGCCAAGCAGGTGCAGAAGATGATACGCTTCGTCGAGAGCTGTTTCCCGGAGGCAGCCGTCATGGTGATGGGCGTCAGCGACCGCTCGCAGAAGAACGAGAACGGCATAACGCCCATGGAGTCGGCGCACGACCTGTCGCGCTGGCAGCGCACGGCGGCCGAGGAGTGCGGCGCGGCGTTCTGGAGCACATACGACGCCATGCAGCTTCTGGGCGGCATGACCCGCTTCGTGGCAAACGGCTGGGCCGGCAAGGACTACACC
>CAZFIN010000014.1:1741-2713 GCA_964519525.1 uncultured Alistipes sp.
GGCGGCGGAGCGCAGGTGGCCCGCGCGCTCTACCACGCCATGCTGCACGGCGTGCAGGAGTACGGCCGCGCCATGCGCGAGCGCATGGAGAAGAGCAGCCCCGTAATAACCGACCCGCTGCTCGAGATAGCACCGCCCGAGACCGACATACCGCTGCCGCAGCCCGAAACGGCCGGCATATCCGGACATCAGGCCGACACAAACGCAACAATCACACGAGAATGACCGATCTGCCCATAGAAGAACTGCCGGCGCGGGTGCTGGAACTGCTGCGATACGACCCCTCGGCACCGCTCATATTCAACAGCGGACTGTTTCTGTTCCTGTTCGTCGCATTCGCGGCGGGATACGTGCTGCTGCGGCGGGCCGCGTCGTTGCGCATTGTGTACGTCATACTCTTCTCGATATACTTCTACTACAAGTCGAGCGGCATCTACTTCCTGCTGCTCGTGTTCGCCGCCGTGAGCGACTACTGCATAGCCCACGCCATAGCCCGCTCGCGCTCGCGCGCCGCACGGCGGTGGTTAGTGGCGCTTAGCGTGGCCGTCAACCTCGGCATGCTCGGCTACTTCAAGTACACCAACTTCCTCGTCGAGATCGCCAACGGCATCTTCGGCGCCGGATTCCTCGAGTTCCGCAACATATTCCTGCCCGTGGGCATATCGTTCTTCGTGTTCCAGTCGATGAGCTACACCATCGACGTATACCGCGGCGCCATACGTCCGCTCGACCGCTGGATCGACTACATGTTCTACCTGTCGTTCTTCCCGCAGTTGGTGGCGGGTCCCATCGTGCGCGCCCGCGACTTCATACCGCAGATACGCAAAACCCCTGTGGTGACACGGCGCATGTTCGGCATCGGCATCGGGTTCATAATCATCGGACTGATAAAGAAGGCCATCATCTCCGACTACATATCGCTCAACTTCGTCGACCGCGTGTTCGACAATCCGGCCCTCTATTCGGGTTTCG
>CAZFIN010000014.1:2723-32103 GCA_964519525.1 uncultured Alistipes sp.
CTGATGGGCATCTACGGCTACACGCTGCAGATCTACTGCGACTTCTCGGGCTACTCCGACATGGCCATAGGCATAGCCCTGCTGCTCGGATTCCGGTTCCCGAAGAACTTCGACGCGCCCTACAAGTCGGCCACCATCACCGAATTCTGGCGCAGGTGGCACATATCGCTGTCGAGCTGGCTGCGCGACTATCTCTACATATCGCTGGGCGGCAACCGCAAGGGCCGCGTGCGCACCTATTTCAACCTGCTGATGACCATGGTGCTGGGCGGACTGTGGCACGGTGCGGCCGTGAGGTTCGTGCTGTGGGGCGCGCTGCACGGCGCGGCGCTCGCGCTGCACAAGATGTGGATGGCCGTCGTCCCGTGGGCCAAGGCCAAGGGCGAGGATATGAACATCGTCTCGCGCACGATAGGGTTCCTCGTCACGTTCAACCTCGTGTGTCTGGGCTGGCTGCTGTTCCGCGCCGACTCGATGCAGACGGTGCACGTGATGCTGTACCAGATATTCAACAACTTCGACACCTCGCTCATCCCGCAGGTGGTGATGGGCTACCGGTTCGTGTTCGCGCTCATCGTGCTCGGATACGCCATGCACTTCCTGCCGGCGGGCGTCGACGCCGACCTTCAGAACATGGTCACCAACGCCTCGTTCTGGTGGCAGGTGGCCATGCTCACGCTGACCGTATGGTGCGTGATGCAGATAAAGTCGAGCGACATACAGCCATTCATCTACTTCCAGTTCTGACGGCGGACCCCGGAGGGCGCGGTAAAAGGCGTGCCGGCCGGCGGACGCTCCGCCCGGGGGCCGCAAGCCCCTACGGCTGCAAAAGCGGGCAATGGGAATGAAACGAAAAAACGGAGGGACCGCGCCTTGCGCGATCCCTCTTCTTCAAAATTAACCCTTGGCCTGTCTCCGTCAACCGAACAACTCCCGAAGATAACAGTCGATGTAATAAAGGTCTGCATCCTCGCAAATAACTTTGCTCATCAGAAGCCTGTCGTCGTCGGAGACCGCTGTTGCCGATACTTTACCGTCTAAATCTTCCATAGGCTGTCCGTTTGGCAAACTAACGGATCCCTCGGTGATTTTATTGTGCCGCCAACGTTATTTTTCCGGAAAAAACCTAACTCAGGATCAGATCGTTTTCCTTGATCATCTTTCTGAGGTTTATCAAAGCGTAACGCATTCTGCCCAGTGCCGTATTGATGCTCACCTCGGTCTGGTCGGCTATCTCCTGAAAGCTCAGCCCCGAGTAGTATCGCATCATCACCACCTCGCGCTGCTCGTCGGGCAGGCGGTCGATGAGCCGGCGCACATCGTCCTCGATCTGCTCCGAAATCATGCGGTCCTCCACCGTTCCTTCGGCGAAGCGAAGCGTGCCCAGCATGTTGTATCCTGCATCCGACTCGCTCACGGTCTTGGCGTTCTTCTGCGCACGGAAATGGTCGATGACCTGATTGTGCGCTATGCGCAGAACCCACGAGAGGAACTTGCCGGTGTCGGCGTAACGGCCTTCGTCGATTACGCGGACTGCTTTGATAAAGGTCTCCTGAAGAATGTCGTCAGCCACATCGTGATCCTTGACCATCATGCGTATGTAGTCGCGAACCCTGTGGGTGTGTCTGTCGATAAGTTGGGATATGGCACCGCGATCACCTGAAAGATAGTTATTAAGCAATACTCGGTCACTTAACACTTGTGTGTTCATACTCTTCTTTTTTAAATTTACATTTTCAAAGAGTAGAATTTCGATCTATAGGCAATCCGTTTTTAAGGTTAAAATTAATTTTTGTGAACGCAAGGTAGCGACTTTTTTCGAAACGTCAAAATTTTTTCCGACGATTTTTATCGGCCGCCACGCCGGCATCCGTCCTGAAACCTTGCAAAATGCGTGCCGCAATGGTCTGCAAAGGCTGTTTTCCGGCTGTTTCGGTCGTCGTTTTTTTTCGGCGCGGCGCACGGTGCCGCGCAGGTTTGCCAGCGAGGGAACCGCCATTCCCGCCGGCGGATCCCGTCCGCGCGGCCCGCATCACCGCAAAACGCCGGAGCCTGAAGCAGACTGCCCGCCCCGCAAAAAGGAGAGAGCCGCCCCTACACGGGACGGCCCTCCACCGAAAACTGTGCGGAAACCTTATTCCTCAACCAGAACGAACGTCATGTGCTTCGGGTTGTGGTTGGCCGTGTCGGCGCAGAACTTGAACTTGTGCGAGCCCTCGGGCAGGTCCATAGTAACCGTCTTGTCGACGAAGTTACCCCAACCGCCGGTGTTCGGAACCATGAAGTTCTCGCACACGCGTGCACCGTCGACCTCGAAATGATACCATCCGTCGCCGCTGCCGCCGGCCAGATTGACACTCACCTCGTAGGTTCCGGCCTTCTCGACGTCGATCGTGTAGATGTACCACTCGCCCGTAGCGAGATAACCGAGGTTGCCTCCGCCCTCGATAGTCACCATACTGCTGGTGCCGTCGCCCATCTCGGCGCGGTAGGTGTTGCCACTGCCGCCACCGGTGTCGTAGAACGCGATGTTCTGACCGCCACGGTCGAAATCGCGGAACCACAGCACCGAAGCCTCATCGGCCTTCACCACGAACGGCTGTCCCTTCACCAGCGGGAACGAGCTGTCGACAACGACCTGAATCTCCTTGAAGATCTCGCCGCGGCGATAGTGAACGAGGGTCTCGCCCACGCCGATGCCCTTGATTACGCCGGCCGAGCTTACGCGGGCCACAGTCTCGTCGTCCGACCACCACTCGAAATCGTCCAGAGGTACATCGTTGGCCTCGGCGGGATAGACCTCGACGGCCACCGACCGAGTGGCACCCACGGCCAGCTCGAGTATCTCGTCGCAACGGAGCGTGACATCCTCCAGCGCGACCTTCTCGCTGACGATGATCTCGACCTCGAACGACAGACCGTCGCGCGAACAGATCACCGAGGTCACGCCTTGGCTCACCGCCGTAACGAGGCCCGTGCCGTCGACGACGGCTATGGTCTCGTCATTGCTCGCCCAGCTGTATTTGCCGCCGTCGGCCGGACTGGCCGTAAGCTGCGCCGTCTCGCCCTCGAAAAGCGTCACCGAATTGTAATTCACCGTAATGGTATGCTCGACTTCAGTTCTCTCGAAATTGTCGCACGCGACCATCGTCGCCAGCGGCAGAGAGAACATCATCATTATCTTAACAACATGTTTTTTCATCTTGCGCAAGTATTAAGTTATTAATAGCTCGGTTATTCATCGTCCTCCTCAGACTCGTTGTACTTTATGCGCAGCTCCTCCTTCATCTCATAGGTGGTGTCACCTACGGTGTAATAGTAGTGCAACAGGAAAGTCTTGTAGACCGTGAAACCGTCGTCGACGATGGCGTAGGTGTTGGGATACTCCTCGTCGCCGTCGATCTGCGTAACGATCAGATCGCGGTAAGGCCTGATGGTAACCTTCTTCACTTCGGCATCGGTATCCTCCACATCGAGAATCATGGCCAGAGCCTCAAGCGTGTGCTTGTCCGACTTGAACGCCTCGTTTCCGGGCATCACGCGCACGCTGTTCGAGCTGAACGCATGCACGGTCTTCGTTCCGGGCATCGAGATCTCGGCGCCGTTGGGCATTATGCGGCGGCGTCCGAGCATCGAATAGCCCGTACCCAGACTCGTAGCCCAGCGGTTCTTGAACGTCACCTTCAGCAGCATGGTACCCTTGTCGGGGTTCATCTCGTAGGCGCTGTAATCGTTGATGCGCACCGGGATGAAATAGGTCGAGTCGGGCGACAGTCCCTCGGGACGGATGTTCACCGGGATGGTACCCAGCGTCTCGCCGGCCTTGATGACGCACTTGTAGCTGGTTATGTCATACTTCGACTTGGGCATCGGAATGGCGTACTTCGACACGTCGGTATCGTAGTTGGCGCTGTTGTATTCGTCGATGAGCGACTCGTCCTCGACGATGTTTACGGTCACGTCGGCCGGGATTGGGTTGCTGCCGCCCATCGACAGCGACATGTAAGCCACCGACTCGGGTTTGTGCAGCGTCACCACCTTGGTCTTCGTATTGTCGGACTCGCACACGAATCCGAATATGTTCTTGTACTGCTCCTTCTCGAACACTTCATCGTTGTTGCACGCAGCAAGCGATAAAACGGCCGTCGCAGCTATCATATATCTGAACTTCATACAATCAAATTTTTAAGATTAAACCCGATTAGTCCTCCCATCCGGGATTCTGATCCAGCGAAGGCAGCTTGCGCACCTCGCTCAGAGGAATGGGCAGCAGCGCCAGTTTCTTGTGCACCAGACGCGAACCGATGCGCGACGTATTGGGCACCACGCGCTGATAGAACGTATCCCTGTCGCCGTCGACATTCATACCCATGATGGTCTCGTTCTCGACCTGCTCGTAGATACCCCAGCGGCGCACGTCGAAGTAACGGTGGTTCTCGTGGAGGAACTCCACCATACGCTCCTTCTCCAGCGCGGTCTGGAACGCCTCGGGGTCGTTCAGCTCCGTGACAGTCAGGCCCGGCAGACCGGCGCGGTGGCGCACCTGATCGAACGCGTTGCGAATCTCGTTCACGTCGCGCGACACGTCGTAGGTCTTGTCGCCCAAGGTCACCGAGTACGACTTGGTGAGGTTGTTCAGCGCCTCGGCATACATCAGCAGGATGTCGGCATAACGGATGATGGGCCATGCCTTGTCCATTCGTGCGGCATTGTCGCCGTCCCACGCATCCGACGAGTGGATGAACTTGGTGATGACGTAACCCGTGGGGGTGTAGTCGGTGGCCGAGTTCTGCTTGCCGTTCTCGTTGGTGTAGTAGTAGCGGATCGTCTTGTTGTACTTACCCGACGACGTTGTCGAGCTCATGGGCCAGTAGCGCTCGCAGAAACCGATCGAGGCGTAGAAACGCATCTCGCGGTTGGCGTACATGTTGAACACGCCCGAATTGAGGCGGTAGCCCGAGAAAGACTTCGCCGAAGTGGTGAAGCCGTTCTCCGAATAGGGGTACTCCTCGCTCGAGTTGTCGATCGTGCGGCCGTCGTACATCGCGTATGCGTCCACTATCTTCTGGGGCACAGCCATACCGCTCCAGCCGCCCGACTTGAGCGGGAATGCCATACGGGTGTTATCCCTCAGGGTAGGACTCTTGCGCGCCCATACGTACTCGGGGTTGGTAGCGAGCACCGCCTCGCCGGTGAATCCCTCCGAATACGAGCGGAAGTGGTCGATACCGTCGGCACCCTCGGGCCACGGCTTGTAGAAGTTGGGATCCGACGTCACGCCCTCGGGCATGGCCGGCGTCTCCGAGTCGGCGTCCACGGTGTAGAGACGGAACATGGGCGCACCGTTTCTGGTCATCTCCATCACACGCTTGGCGGCGGCGGCAGCCACGGCCCAGCGCTCCTCGTTGTAGTTCAGGTTTACGTAGTACTCGCCGTCGGTCGAGCGGGTCCACGTTCCGAAGTAACGGCGCGCGGCGGCACCGCCGTTCCACATGGGGCTGGCGTGGTAGAGACGCACGCGAGCTATGAGGCCGTAGGCAGCGGCACGTGTGGGACGGCCGAACTCCATGATCGAGCGGCTGTCGGGCAGATACTTGGCAGCCTCCTCGAGCTCCGAGCAGATGTACTCCACCGTCTCGTCGTTGGTTGCGCGGGGACGGTCGTACTCCTCCAGTTCGAGGTTCGAGGCGACCTCCTCGTCGCCGAGAAGGATGGCGGGACCGAAGTTGAGCCAGATCTTGTAGTATGCGTATGCACGCATGAAACGGTTCAGCGCCAGAAGTTCGGCACGGTCGTTGGGAGTGAGGTCGACAGCCTCGTCGATGCGGGCGAACACCGTGTTGGCGCGGCGGATACACTGGTAAGAGCGGGTCCACACGCTTCCGAACGTGTAGCTGCTGTTGGCATTGATCTCGTTGAGCACCAGTCGCATTCCGTTGTAGTTGTGCTGCGTGCCGTACATTGTGAATGCCTCGTCGGTAGCCAGCGGGCCCGGGGTGTCGGCATTCTGATAGATAGAACCCTCGTCGGGGAACTCGCCTGCGATACCCCAAATGTACGCCTCTACATTTCGTTTGTTGGCAAACACCGAATCGATCTTGATTTCATCGCTGAAATAGTCGTCGATATCGAGGAAGTTGCAGGACATGAACATTGATGCGAGCATCAACGACAATATCATTATATTTAATCGCTTCATTTTGGTAGTGTTTTAATGTTTAGAAATGCAGGTAGAGCTGCAGGGTGAACGTCGCGGGCAACGGGTAAATGCGGCCGTTGCTCGGAGCCTGCTCGGGATCGTAGATCTTCACCTTGTCCCACACCGCGAGGTTGTTGCCCACTAACTGCAGGTCGACCGACTGTATGCCGACCTTGCGCAGGGCATTGGCCTTGAAGTTGTAGTTGAGCGTGATCTCCTGCAGACGCAGATAGCGCGAGTCGCCCTTCCAGAAGGTCGAGGTCTGCGAGTTGTTGTTGTTGCTGCCGTACTGCAGACGGGGATACTTGGCGTTGGGATTCTCGGCCAGCGAGGGGTCGATGCCGTTTGCCAGCGCGTAGTCCATCGGGATCCAGCGGTTGCGCGGATCGACAGCCTGCTTGATCACGTTACCCAGCTTGCCGTTGGCGAAAGGTATGTAGCCTGCGCCGCCGTAGAAGAAGTCGGTCTTGCCCGTACCCTTGAACAGCACGCCAATCGTGAAGTTCTTGTACTGGAACTCGCCGCCGAAGCCGTACATGAGCAGAGGAAGAGTGTTGTACGCAATGGGCACGCGGTCGTCGGCGTCGATGCGGCCGTCGCCGTTGACGTCGCGGTACTTGATGTCACCGGGCTTGTACTCGCCGAAGGTCTGCACGGGGCTGGTCTCGATGTCGAACTCATCCTTGAACAGGCCCATCGCCTGATAGCCGCGTACCACGTCGTAGGGATAACCCGAAGCCTCCTGATAAGGATATGCGGGGTTGGCCTCCTCCCAGTTCTTCACGTCGTTCTTCGTGAAGGTGAAGTTACCGCGCAGGGTGATCGACGAATGCTTGCCCAGACGCTCGGTGTAGCTCACGTTACCGTCGGCACCGTAGCTGCGCATCTTACCCACGTTGCTGTACGGCTTCGACATAAGACCCACGTAGGCGGGCACCTGCTGACGCTCCTGGAAGATACCGTCGCGCACGTCGTTGAAGAAGTCGACCACGAAGTTCACACGGTCGTCGAACAGACGGCCCTCGACACCCACGTCGAGCTTGGCAGCTTTCTCCCACTTGAGGTTGTCGGCGCCGGTGTAGGTCTCCCACAGCGTCTCGGCCGCGGTCGAGCCCCACGGGCTGTTCGATCCGCGCTGTACGATGGTCAGGTAGGGGAAACGCTTCTTGTAGATACGGTCGTTACCCACCGTACCGTAAGATGCACGTATCTTCAGGAAGTTGAACCACGGCAGGCCGCGCTTCATGAATTCGTAGTTGGTGGGAACCCATCCCACAGCCACCGAGGGGAAGAAACCGAAGCGGCGGCCCGGCTGGAAGTTCTCCGATCCGGTGTAACCGAAGTTGATATCGAGCATGTAGGTATCGCGGAAACCGTAGGTGATACGGCTCGATATACCCTGATAACGCTTGGGAATCGAGTTCATGTTGCTCGTGCTCTCGTTCGCGTTCTTCTCGTCGCTCATGTAGTAGTACACCAGACCCGACACGCGGTGGTCGTCGGCGAACACGCGGTCGTAGTTGAGCGTGCTCTCGAAGTGGTATTTGCGATACTGGTTGGTGCTGCGCGAGTACGTCGCGGCCTGCTCGCTCACGCGCTGTATGGTCACCAGTTCGCCCGCCTGCGTACGGTTCACGGCCTCGTACAGCGCCGGCTGGATACTACGGTTCTCGCTGAACCACGAGGTGATGTCGTAGGCGCCCTGCGCGCGGATCTTCAGGCCCTCGGTTATCATCGACAGGTCCTGCTCGATGGCCAGCGTGGTCTTGCCGGCGAACTCCTGATCGTTGCGGCGGCCCATGCGGTTGATCATCACGTAGGGCGATGTGCCGGCCTCGGTGTCGACGGCCGGAAGCTGACCGTTAGAGTATACGGTAGGCAGACGCAGCGGGTGGATGTTGGCCTGTGCGTCCCAGATGTAGTCGGTGCTGGCAACGCCCGGGTTCTTCTGAATCTTCAGGAAAGCCGAGCTGCCGAAGTAGACCTTGGTGGTCTTCGTAAGCTCGAGGTCGATATTGGCGCGGAAACCGTAGGTGTTGTAACCCACGTTGCCGGCATAGGGACTCTTCTTGTCGATCTTGTAGGCAGCGTCCTCGAGCGCGGCATTCAGCGACACGAAGTAGCGTGCCAGCTTGGCGCCGCCCTGCGCGCTGATGTAGTAGTTCTGCTTCCACGAGTTCTTCTTCACGATCTCGTCCTGCCAGTTCACATTGGGATAGAGGTCGGGGTCGAGGTTGTTGCGGATGATGTCCAGCTCGACGGGAGAGTAGAGCGTCTCCTCGCCGCGCACCGCACGGGCCTCGTTGGCCAGCAACGCATAATCGTAGGCATCGACGAAGTCGGGCAGACGTCTCAGATGCGACAGCGTAGCCGATGCACGCACCGTGATGTTCATCTTGTCGGCCTGACCGCGCTTGGTGGTCACCAGCACCACGCCGTTAGCGCCTCGCACACCGTAAACGGCCGTTGCCGAGGCGTCCTTCAGGATCGAGAAGCTCTCGATATCGGCGGGGTCGAGCGCGTTGATGTCGCCCTCCAGGCCGTCGATGAGCACCAGAGCCGAAGCGTTGGCACCGAAGGTACCGATACCGCGGATCCAGAACTCGGCGATGTTCTTGCCCGGCTCACCGCTCTGCATGGTCGAGATCACACCGGCCACACGACCGCCGAGCAGGTTGGCCACCGATGCGGTAGGCTGCTGCAGGTCGCTCACGTCCACCGTCGTCACGGCCGACAGGGTCGATATTTTTCGCTGCGTACCGAGTGCCGTCACCACGACCTCGTCCACTTGGGTAGCCGCCTCGACGAACTTTATCTGCAGATCCTGCTCCTGCTTCACGACCAGATATTCGATGTCCTTGTAGCCGATGTAGGTGAACAGCAGCTTGTCGCCGCGCTGCACCTTGATCGAGAATTTACCGTTCGCGTCGGTCATGGTACCGTTGGTGGGATTGTCCTTCACCGTCACCGATACGCCGACCAGCGGACCTTCGGAATCGCTCACCGTACCCTTCATCACATAATTCTGGGCCGATGCCGACTGGGTTCCTATCAGTATGAATATGAATAGGGACCATATTATGGTTAAATGTTTCATATCTGTTTCTTGAAGTTAGGGTTAATTAATCGAGAGCTTGCGGATGCGGCTGTTACCCCAGTCGGCCACATACACCGAACCGTCCTTGCTGATGCCGATGCCGCGGGGGTTGTTGAACTTGGCCACGTCCGAAGTACCGTCGACCCATCCGGCCGTTTTGGGTATTCCGAGCACCGTCTCCACCTGATTCTCGGGCGTCACACGGCGTATGACGTGGTTGTAACAGTCGGCCACATACATGTTGCCGTCGGCATCGCAGTAGATCTGCGACGGTCCGTTGAACTGCGCATCGCGCAGATCGCCGTCGCGGAAACCGGTCGCGGTGCTGTTCACTCTGACGGCCTCCACCTTCTCGGCGTTCATGTCGATCTTGAACAGGCCGTGGTTCTGCCAGTTGGTGAAGTAGAGCACGTTGGGCTCCTGCGGACGGAACGTCATGCCGTAGGTGTCGAACTGGTCGGTCTTGCACACCAGCTCGGTCTCATACGTCTTGGGGTCGATCTTAATCACCTGACCGAAATAGAAGCGGGTGTAGATCTTGCCGTCCGTCGGGTTGACGACCATACAGTGCTTCCATCCGTTCGAGGGGGGAGCGTCGTCGTACCACTTGAAGGTTCGCATACGCGGCGCCCACATCTCCAGCGGGTTGAACTCGATGAACGAACCTACCGAGGTCTCGGTGGGGCAGGTCATGATCTGCGTGTCGGGAGCCACGCAAGGCACGTTGCCCGTAGCCGACACCAGCGAGATCAGCTCGTCGTTCTCGAGGTCGATACGGCCGATCGAGTAGTCGGCGCCGTCGCCGCCCGAGGGCCAGTTACGGCTGACGACGAAGATGTTGTCGTTGTCGTCCACGCACAGGTAGTAGGGCGACAGCTGGCCTTCGGTCAGCGAACCCGGCGTGAACTTGGGCGTACCGTTACCGCAGATGGTCTCCACGGTGGTCGACACCGTATAGTCGAAATGCTCGTCGTAGGCCAGCGAGTCCTTGCCCTTCACCACCGAGATCACGCAATCCTCTCCCGGGAGACGCGGTGCGAGCACGTAGAGCTCGGTGCCCGAGCTGCTGGTGCCGATCACGGCCGCCTGTCGCTGGTTGAAATAGACTTTCATGTCGGAGGGGTTCGAGAAACCCGATCCGCGCAGAATCACCTTTTCGAGGTACTTTCCGTAATTGGGTGTAAATGAAGCGAGCTTCAGCGGTCCGTCGGGACGGCCGGCCCCTGTTTCAGGGGAATCGCTACACCCAACCATGCCTATCGCGCCGAAAAGGGCGACAAGCCACAAAAGTTTTCTGTTTTTGTTGTTCATGGTCAATTGTTTTGGTTGTTAAATTATTATTCGGAAATAATGTGTTGAACTTCATTCTTCGTTTTCCCGCCTCGGCATGGTCCGAATTTTCGGTCGGTTTCTGCCCTCGGCTTAATGAAAACAGTGATCAATCACACAAGTCGGCGGAACCCGTCCGTCAGTTTCCCGTGCGAGCCATTTTAATGAATACATTCCCGCGGGCGTCCGGCGGAGTTTCGCTGACCGACGTCGCGGCATATGCGCGACCTCTTATAACACGACTGTGCTGTGAATAAAGGTTTGGAATAGTAGATGTTCTCTTATAGGCGTCGGGGTTTTAGGGTTAAACATTCGGGTCATTAGTATTTTTCATGATTGCGGCTCTGTTTGCGGAACATGGTATTCCGACGGAGTGATGCCGCAGCCTCCGCGTGTGTAAAAATGTTGTCGGATATATCGTTTCGATCGAAGCTGACGGACGGCGCCATTGCGCACCGTAACTGATGCCGTCACCGCAGCGCCGGCGGCATTCCGTTCCGCCACGGCGCTGAAGCCCGCACGCCGCGGTCGGACAACGGCGCACGAACAGCCGCGCAACGGGGCGATCCCGTCACGGCGGCAAAATAAAGTATTGGGGGCAATGATATTACCGATCCGTATCAGGTACCGGACAAGGGGGGGGGAAGTTGCGACTTCCCTCATGCTGCAAGCTATTGAGAACACTTCAGCAAAGATGTATTTCGGGTAACTTTTCCCCATATCTTCAGTCCTGTTTCGATATCTTTCTTTCACAAAGTTATAAATTATTTATAGTTCTGCAACATTTTTCGCACATTATTTCTACCCCCCCCCTATTAATAAAAATATTTAATTTCATTTCGAAGTTATATTAATTTCGTTTCAAACCCGGCATGCCGGATATTATTTCCGTCCCGGAAAGGTCCGGCGCGCGATTTCCGCAAGCAGCGGCAGCCGCTCACCACATCTGCGGCGGGTATTTTCATGCCCTATGATGTTTTTTTGGGACAGGACATGCTATTTCGCACCGACATCCGGCCACGAATCCGCATCACTTTGGGCATCGCGGACGGAATCTGCGGAGCACGCGTTGCGAGCCTTTGGCGAACAACCGCCCACACGCGCCAGCCTCTCCCGCGGCCGGAATGATTTCGGGGAAAGAGCGTCCGAAGGGATGAAGCGAAACGAACCGGAGAACTTTTCACGAAGTAAAAGTGCCGGAGGCATCCGGTTCAGCGCAATCCCGAGGACGATCCCGGAATCATTTCACCGCGGCACGTTTTGGCTCCACCTTTTGCGGGCCAAAAGGTGGAATGTAAAACAAAAGAAAAATTTGTACCCGCCGCAGAAACCGCAACAGCCGCCGCTTCGTGCCCGACAGCAGTTCACACGCGCCAGCCTCCCCCGCGACCGGAATGGTTTCGGAAAAAGAGCGGCCGAAGGGATGAAGCGAATAACGAACCGGAGACCTTTTCACGCAGTAAAAGTGCCGGAGGCATCCGGTTCAGCGCAATCCCGAGGCCGCTCCCGGAATCATTTCACCGCGGCACGTTTTGGCTCCACCTTTTGCGGGCCAAAAGGTGGAATAAATAAGAAGAATTTGCACTTGCCGCAGGAGCCGCAACAGTCCGCCGCTTCGCGGGGCGTAGGCTTCAACCGCGCAACTCGCAAAGTCGCAACCTACGACAGTTCACACGCGCCAACCTTCCCCGCGGCCGGAATGATTTCGGGGAAAGAGCGGCCGAAGGGATGAAGCGAAGAGTGAAAAACGACCTACCTGTTTTGGTTTTGCTGAATATCGACCCGATATTCAGCGGTCCGACGGACCGCGCGAGCCGTAGCCTCCCGCACGCGGAGGCTCGCTGTCGCTCCCTCCGCAGGCTACGACTCACACCTTGCAGACCCGAAGCGGACGGCTCCGATATTAATTACGCAGTCGCCCCCGCGACAATAATACGGCACTGTTTTACTTCGCACCGCCGCTCCGCATGACAGACCACCTCCCGCCCGAACCCGGACAATCACGCCGCTGGCGACGGACAGCCGACGGTCCGCACCGCCGCTCACCGCCCGACATCGCGCGCCGAAATAATTGCGGGCAATGTTGTATATAATTACTAAAATTACTACCTTTGCCGCGTATTTATTGCGAGTTACGGCCACGCGCCAGCCGAGCCGTCCGACAGGACAGCCGCTGCGGGACATTCCGCCGCATTGCAGCGGCACGGCCACTCGCCGACAACGCGGATATGGTGTAATTGGTAGCCACGTCAGACTTAGGATCTGATGCCGAGAGGCGTGGGGGTTCGAGTCCCTTTATCCGCACCCTATTTCGTGCGACGGCCGGGTATAACACCCGGCCGTTGCATTCCCGCCGGAAACTACCGCCACAAGGCCCTTTCAGAAGATCCGTCCGCAGACCCGCACCCCGAAAAACTCCCCCGGGAAATCCCGCCGCGCATTTTCTTATAGGTATTTACTTTTTTTTAGCTACTTTTGTAACTACAAACAATCGCATTATGCCGAAAACCGTAAACCTCGTACTTCCGCCCAAGCTCTCGGCCGACGCCGAGCATTACACCTCGCTCGCCGCCCGCATGCTGGGCATACGGCGTGACGACGTGGCGCTGGTGCGCGTGGTGAAGCGCTCGATCGACGCCCGGCGCAGTCCCGTAAAGGTCAATCTCACGCTGGAGGTTTTCGTCGACCGCGAGCCGCAACCCGCCCCCGTCCATTTCGACTACCCCGACGTGAGCCATGCCACCGAGGTGATCGTCGTCGGCTCGGGTCCCGCGGGACTGTTCGCGTCGCTGCGTCTCATCGAGCTGGGCCTGAAACCCATACTGCTCGAACGCGGCAAGAAGGTGCTGCCGCGCAAGCAGGACATAGCGCTCATCAACCGCAATCTCGACATCGACCCCGACTCGAACTACGCCTTCGGCGAGGGCGGAGCGGGCACGTTTTCCGACGGCAAGCTGTTCACGCGCAGCAAGAAACGCGGCGACTACAACAAGGCTCTTCAGACGCTGGTGTTCCACGGCGCCACGCCCGAGATACTCTTCGAGGCGCACCCCCACATCGGCACCGACCGTCTGCCGCGCATAATCAGCAACATATGCCGCACCATCACCACAGCCGGCGGACAGATACGCTTCGGCTGCAAGGTGACGGGCTTCACCATCCGCCGCGGCCGTCTGTGCGGCGTGGAGGCGGGCGGCGAGAGCATCGAGGGTGCCGCCGTGGTGCTGGCCACGGGCCACTCGGCCAAGGACATCTACTACACGCTCGACGGCTGCGGCGTGCGGCTCGAGGCCAAGCCCTTCGCCATGGGCGTGCGCATCGAGCATCCGCAGCGGCTCATCGACTCGATACAGTACCACATGCGTCAGCGCGACGAATACCTGCCCGCGGCGTCCTATTCGCTCGTCGACCAGATCTACGGCCGCGGCGTCTACTCGTTCTGCATGTGTCCGGGCGGCTTCATCGTGCCGGCCATGACCGACGCGGCGCAGTCGGTGGTGAACGGCATGTCGCCCAGCGGCCGCAACTCGCAGTGGGCCAACTCGGGTCTGGTCACCGAGATCCGTCCCGACGACTTCGCCGCGCTCACCCCGCAGTACGGCGCGCTGGCCGGACTTGTGTTCCAGCAGCGGCTCGAAGAGGCCGCGCGGGCCAACGGCGGCGAGCGTCAGGTGGCCCCGGCGCAGCGCGTGTCGGATTTCGTGGCGGGCCGCGCGTCGGCCTCGCTGCCGCGCACTTCGTACATCCCGGGACTCGTCGCCTCGCGGCTCGACCGGTGGATGCCCGGGTTCATGTCGTCGGCCCTGCGGCGGGGCATAGCCTCGTTCGACCGCAGGATGAGGGGCTATCTCACGCCCGAAGCCATCGTGGTGGGCGTCGAATCGCGCACCTCGACCCCCGTGCGCATACCGCGCGACCCGGTCACACTGATGCACCCCGAACTCGAAGGTCTGTTTCCGGCGGGCGAGGGTGCGGGCTACGCCGGCGGAATAGTGTCGGCGGCGCTGGACGGCCAGCGCGTGGCCGACGCCATAAAACAGTATGTATCACGAGCAAAAACCGACCGTTAATGGAACTGTTCGGCAACACCAAGGACTTCATCCGCTCGCGCTGGTTCCACATGCGCGAACGTCTCTCGCCGTCGAAGATCGCTCACCCGAACGACATACCCATCGTCATCAACAGCTTCAACCGCCTCACCACCCTGCGGCAGCTCGTGGCGTCGCTCGAACAGCGCGGACTGACCGACATACACATCCTCGACAACCGCAGCACCTACCCGCCGCTTCTGGAGTGGTACGAACACGAGTGCCGCCACGAGGTGATACGCCTGCCGAAGAACTACGGGTTCAAGGCGATATGGAAACACGGCCCGACGCGCCGGCGCTTCTGCGGCGACTACTACATCTACACCGATGCCGACGTGGAGCTCGACCCCGCGTGTCCGGCCGACGTGGTGGCCCGCATGTTCGACCTGCTGAAGAACCGCTACCCCTACGCGTTCAAGATCGGCCCGTCGATACGCATCGACGACCTGCCCGACTGCTACCGGTACAAGAGCGATGTGCTGGCGTGGGAGAGCCGCTTCTTCACGCGTCCCGCCGGCGACGGACTCTACCGCGCCACCATCGACACCACCTTCGCGCTCTACCGCCCCCGCATAGGGCTTAGCCGCCGCCCCTCGCTCGAAGCCTACCGCATGGCCGCGCCCTACTGCATCCGCCACCTGCCGTGGTACGAGGATTCGGCCAACGTCACCGACGAGGACCGCTACTACAAGGAGCACTGCGTGCACGTCACATCGTGGAACAACAAATAACCGCCCGCACCATGAAGACCATCGTACTCGTCCCGCTGTTCCGCGCCCTCACCCCCGGCGAACAGTGCGCCCTGCGCAACAACTGCCGCGTGCTGTCCGCACACGACACCGCTTTGGTCGCCCCCGAGGGGCTGGACGTCGGCGAGGCCGCGGCCCTCGCGCCGCATGCCGGCACGGTGCGCGTGAGCGACGAATGGCTCGGCCGCCGCAACGGCATAGCGGGCTACAACCGCATGATGCTGTCGGGCGACTTCTACCGCATGTTCCGCGACTGGGACTACATCCTGATATGCCACACCGACGCATGGATATTCCGCGACGAGCTGGACGCTTGGACGGTCCGGGGCTACGACTGCGTGGCCGCGCCGTGGATACGCCGCGCCGTCTACGACCTGCCGCTGATAAAGCAGTATATGGCCGCGCGGCACGACTACATGCGGCGGCACGGCCGCCCCTGCCGCGCCGATCTCTACGGCCGCATAGGCAACGGAGGTCTGTCGCTGCGCCGCACCGCCGCGTTCATCGAGGCCTGCGACCGCCATGCCGGCCTCGCCGGCGAATATCTGTCGGGGGGGGGTCACATGCACAACGAGGATGTCTTCTGGGCCACCGTACCCGACGGCTTCCGCTACCCGACGGCCGAAGAGGCCCTCGGCTTCGCGTTCGACACCAATCCGGCCTACTGCTACCGGATCACGGGCGGCCGCCTGCCCATGGGCTGCCACAGCTGGTCGAAACCGCGCATGTGGCGGTTCTGGCGCGACATAATCGGCCCCTGCCTCTCGCCGCAGTGCACTCCGGGCAGGTGAACGCCCGCACACGCCGCCGCGTCACGCATCTGGGCACGGCACACCTCCGCAAACCCTATTAAACAATGATATGATGGACAGAAAAATCACGGTCGTAATCAACACCCGCAATGCCGCGGCCGACATCGTGCCGACCCTCGAATCGGTGGGGGGGGGGAATTTCGACGAGGTGCTGGTGTGCGACATGGAGAGCAGCGACGACACGGTCGCCACGGCACGCCGCTACGGCTGCCGCGTAGTCACCTTCCCCCGGGCCGGACACACATGCGTGGAACCGGCCCGCATGTTCGCCCTTCAGAACGCCACCCACGACTACGTTCTGGTGGTCGACGCCGACGAAACTGTACCCCGCGCCCTGCGCGACTATCTCTACGGTCGTCTGCGCGAACCCGATCCTCCGGCCGGCATCCGCATCCCGCGCCGCAACTACTTCCTCGGCCGCTTCATGCACGGCACCTACCCCGACCACATACTGCGCTTCATGCGCCGCGAAGGCTGCCGCTGGGCGCCGCACGCCCACGCCATACCGCAGGTGGACGGACGCGTGGAGAGCATCCCCGCCTCGCGGCGCGATCTGGCGCTCGTACACCGGCCGCGCGAGAACATGTCGGTGCTGCTGGCCAAGGCCGACGCCTACACCGAATCGGAACGCATACGCCGCCGCGGCGAACGCGTGACGCTCGGCCGGCTGATCGTCAAACCGGCCTTCGTGTTCTTCAAACTCTACATTCTGAAGGGCGGTTTCCGCGACGGCACCGCCGGATTCATCCGCGCCGCCTACAACAGCTTCTACAAATTCGTTTCGCTGAGCAAGCTGTACGAGGACCGCACGGGACTCGCCTCCGGCCGGCATCCCGACTCCGGCGCACCCGGGCGGCAATGACGCCGCGGCGACAACCTGTCACGCGCCGTCCGCTGACCGGGCCGGTAGACCGAAAAGCAGACCGGAACAACAGCCCGGCAGCCCGGAACGACGTACCGGCGGCGCGGCATGAGAAAGCGGGCCCCAGCGGCCCGTTTTCGTTTATGCCCTATCAATCACCGCATTAGCCGCAAAACAGCATTTCCTGTGTTAAGCTAATGTTAAAATTTCTTAAAAAATTTCTATTTTTTTTGAGTAATTGCTTGCACGGTATCTTTTTTCGCCTTATCTTTGCACACGAAGTTTTAAGGTTCATTTAGGTTAGTAGTTTTAGGTTGGTAGAGGCTATCGGTAGGTTGTAACCATACAGCGTTGTTTCTGTGGCACGCTGGGTTACTAAGACAAAGAACGGTGCTCGTTCGGCGTCGAATACCTCCGAAACCTCATTTTTTTTGTCCTCCGGCAAACCTCCGTCACGACAATCAGCACAGACACAGTACGATACACCCGCATACAACGACACGACAAAGGCGTCATGCCGCAGTGGCACGACGCCTTCCTTCATATCCGCGCCGGCCCCGGCGCGCGCCCGTCACAGCGACATGCCCTTGAACACACGCGACTTCTCGGCCGGAACCACCACCCCGTAGAGCGTCAGCCGGTCGGAGTGCAGGTTGGGAATCACCGTAACCGACGCGTTGTTGCCGCCCTTCGTCAGCGTCAGGTTCACGACGGCGAACACGGCGCGCCCCATCACGTTCATCGTAACGTCCGTGTTGCCGCGCCTGTCGGTCTTCACCTCCATGTCGGTCACGCGTCCCTCGACCGTCACTCCGCCCACTCCGTTCGGGCCTCCGGCATCGTAGGGCGCCACCTGAATCGTGGCATGGTCGCCCTTGAGCGACACGAAGTTGAGATTCGAGAACACCCGTGCCGTTCCGCCGCGGCGAAACAGCAGCATGTTGGCCTCGAACACGAATTCGCGCGCCTCGATCGCCTGCAGCGCCGCCACATATTCGAGCGAATCCTGAACGTCGTCCGCCCGCCTCTGCGCCGCACGCCTCTCGGCCGAAGTACCGTAGGTGTGGTGCGAGCACGCTGCCGCCGAGAGGAGCGCCGCGGCAACGGCCGCCGACAAAATTACGAAACGTTTCATAACACAATTATTCTTAAGTTGATCACTGTACGCAAAATCCGCCGCGACGGCCCCGCCCTGCACCCGCCGCCGGCGCGTCCACCGGCTGCCAGTGCAATATCGGTACCGCAAGGCGTCGCGTCACAGTATTTTTTTCACCCACCCGAACATGCGGTAGGGCATGTAGCGGAACGGCAGGTCGATCCACACCGGAGTGTCGACCACAGCCCGACGGTGCGAGAAGGCGTCGAAGCTGTCGCGGCCGTGGTAGCGTCCCATGCCCGAGTTGCCCACCCCGCCGAAGGGCAGGTTGTCGTTGGCGATGTGCATTATCGTGTCGTTTATGCAGGCTCCGCCCGACGAGGTGCGTGCGACGACATCCCGGCCCACGCTGCGCGGACCGAAGTAGTAGAGCGCGAGCGGCTTCTCGCGTCCGTTGACGAACCGCACGGCCTCGTCCGTCGACCCGAACGTCATCATGGGCAGCACGGGTCCGAATATCTCCTCGCTCATCACGGCCGACCCGGGGTCGACATCGGCCAGCAGCGTAGGTTCGATGTACAGCTCCCCGCGCTCGGTGCGGCCTCCCGCCACCACGCGGCCGTCGGCCAGATAGCCCGCCACGCGGTCGAAGGCGCGCCCGCTGACCATGCGCGCATAGTGCCGGCTCAGCCGCGGATCGTCGCCGTGCATGCGGCGCACCTCGCGCGCGAAGGCCCCGACGAAGCTGTCGCGCAGCGACGAATGCACCAGCAGATAGTCGGGCGCTATGCACGTCTGCCCCGCATTGAGCGTCTTGCCCCACGCCACACGCCGCGCCGCAAGCTCCACATCGGCCCCGCGGTCGACTATGCAGGGACTCTTGCCGCCCAGCTCAAGCACCACCGGGGTCAGGTTCTCGGCCGCCGCACGCATCACCGTGCGCCCGAGCGACGGGCTGCCCGTGAAGAATATCATGTCGAAACGCTCACCGAGCAGCACGCCGTTCACGTCGCGGTTGCCCTGCACCACGGCCACATGACGCTCGTCGAACGTCCCGGCCACCATGCGCCCTATCGTCTCGGCCACATGCGGCACATAGGGCGAAGGCTTCAGCAGCGCCGTACATCCCGCCGATATGGCCCCCACCAGCGGGTTCAGCAGCAGCTGCACGGGGTAGTTCCACGGCGCCACTATGAGGGCGCAGCCCAGCGGTTCGCTCACCACGCGGCTGCGCGAGGGCATCATCTTCAGGGGCGTGGCGCGCCTCTCGGGCCTCATCCACCGCCGCAGGCAGCGCAGATGCCTGCCGACCTCGCCGCGCACGATGCTCAGCTCGGTGAGCACGGCCTCCTCGGCCGATTTGTGCAGATCCTGCCACAGCGCCTCGCACAGCGGCTTCTCCCACCGCACGAGCGCCTGCTCCAGCGCGCGCAGCCGGTCACGCCGGAAATCTTCGCCGAGCGTGGCGCCCGAACGGAAATACTCCCTCTGCGCGGCCGCCAGAGCGGCTATGCGTCCGGGCGAAGTGTTTTCTATCGTCATGGCCGTGCGTTTTCGTCAACTGTCGCGTCCCCGTTCTCCTTCGCCGGCCGGCGGCCGGTGAAGCCGTCCATGGCCGAGAATATGCCCGCCCATCCGCCGAACACGGTGTCGAACCACGACGTGGGCAGGACTCCCTGCCAGAAACGTATGAAATGGAATCCCCACGGTATGCCGCGGAAATCGCGGTTGCGCTCCACGGCGCGCAGTATCTTGCGGGCCGTGGCCTCGGGGTCGAGGATGGGGAACAGGCGCGAGCGCACGCCGTCGAACATTCCCGTATTTATATAATAAGGTGCCACCGTCGTCACGCGCACACGGCTGCCGGCCTGCTTCAGTTCGATGCGCAGCGAGTCCGACCACCCTATCATGGCCCACTTGCTGGCCACGTAGACCGACATCTTGGGGTTGGATATCATGCCGGCCGCCGAGGCTATGTTGCACACATGGCCGCGGTCGCGGGCTATCATGCCGGGCAGCACCTGCAGCGTCAGCACCATGGGTGCCGTGGCGTTGACGGCCATCGTGCGCTCGATATCGCGCACGCTCTGCCGCTCGAAGGTACGGTTGCCCGTGACTATTCCGGCGCAGTTCACCAGTATGTCCACATCGCCGCACTCGCTCCGCACGCGGGCATACGCCTCCTCGACCGCCGCGCTGTCCGACACGTCGACCCTGTATGCCGCCACCTCGCCCAGACGTCCCAGCCCGGCCACGGCCGAGGCCATGCTGCGCTCGTCGACATCCCATATCACCAGCCTTCTCGCGCCCCGCTCCAGCACCATGCGGCCCATAATGCGTCCTATGCCCGAAGCTCCGCCCGTCACAAGCACGCAACTGTCTTTGATCTTGGTCATAATCGTCCTTTGTTTCGTATTTCTGCAAATATAATGAAAATCCGGTTATTACAGCCGGCCGGCGACACAAAAAAAAGCGGCCCCCGATCGGGGCCGCCGTATGTGAAATCCGTCGCAGGAGATTACTCCACGGGGATGTTCTTGTTCACGTTCTTCGAACCTGCCACAGCGTAGAACAGCATGTAGAGGATGCCGACTACGACAACCCAGTAGCTCTGGAGGAAGCCTACCGAGTCAGCTACCAGACCCTGAATGAAGGGCAGCACACCGCCGCCGCACACCAGCGCCATGAAGATACCCGAAGCCGCGGGAGTATACTTGCCCAGACCTTCGGCCGCGAGGTTGAATATCGAACCCCACATCACCGAGGTGCACAGACCGCACAGGAACATGAATACCATGCCGAGGGGTACCTGAACATCGGCGACGGGAACCGTAACGGTAACCGTCTCGGGGATGAACATGATGCACATGACGAATACCAGCGCCAGCGTACATACGGTCGACAGCATGGCCTTGCTCGACACCTTGCCGCCCACGATACCGCCGCACAGACGGCCGCACATCATCAGGAACCAGTAGAAGCCCACCAGCGTACCGGCCACGGCGGGACCTACGCCCGACAGACCCGACATGTAGAGGTTGGCCGTGTTGGGAATACCCACCTCGACACCTACGTAGAAGAAGATGGCCACGGCGCCCAGCACGAAGTGACGGAACGACATGGGACCGTGAGGATCCTTGGCAGCCTTGCCGCTCAGACGCGCGGCCTTCTCCTCGGCAGTCTCCATGTGAGGCTCGGGGATGCTCGACAGGCCGATGATCACGAATGCCAGAGCGAAGATGGCCATGGCGGCGATCATTGCGGGAGCCGCGTCGCTCACGCTCGCATTGTCCATCGAGCCGCCGATCAGGTAGCCGAGGAAGATGGGAGCGATGGTACCGCCCACCGAGTTGCACGAACCGCCCAGCTGTATGAGCTGGTTGCCGCGGTTACCGCCGCCGCCCAGCGTGTTGAGCATGGGGTTGACGACGATGTTGAGCATACACATCGAGAAGCCGGCGATGAATGCGCCCAGCACGTAAACGCCGAACGACTCGACGTAACCCGACATGAACTGGATGCCCACACCCACGAAACCTACGGTGGCGGCAGCCAGCGAGGTGAACTTGTAACCCTTGCGCTTCAGGATGATACCTGCGGGAATACCCATGCAGGCATAGGCGATGAAGTTGGCCAGAGTACCCAGCTGTGCCATGGCGTTCGACGCGCCGAACTGGTTCTTGACGATCACACCCATCGACCCCGCGAAGTTGGTGACGAACGCGATCATGAAGAACAGCAGGAACATCACCGCAATGGCGAGAACATTGCTTTTCTGATTTTTTGTTTCCATAAGAATTTTAGATTGGTTAATAATTCGTTTTCCTTGGTTATCCTTTCCGTTTTTCCGGCTGCGCACTCTCCCGCCCCGTCGGCATCCGCGGCGGCCTGCCGGTCATTCTTCTCCCGTTATCCGGCCCCTGCCCTACGGCCCTTCCGGCACCGGACCTCGGCTTCGGCTCCACGCCTGCTGTCCTCCGTCCTCACGCTCCGGCCCACGCTCGAGGCCCGTGCTTCCGGACATCCGCCCCTTGCTTCCGTCCTCCACATTTCCGGTCCCACGTTTCCGGCTCTCCGGCCCGATGCTCCGGCGCGCGCCGGAATCACCGGTCGCGCTCGGCCACGTAGGCGCAGAGGTTCACCAGCGAGGTGCGGTAGGGCGAGTCGTCGTAGCGCGAGAGTATCGCCACGGCGCGGTCGACGTAGGTGCGCATCGTGCGCGCCGCCATCTCCAGTCCGCCGGTAGCCTCCACCACGCCCTGAATGTAGTCCACGGCCGAGGGGTCGTCCGCGCACTGCGACAGACGTTCGAGCAGCCGCAGCTTCTCGGCCGGCGAGCAACGCTCCAGCACCTCGATCAGCGGCAGCGTTATCTTGCGCTCGCGCAGATCGTTGTTGGCCGGCTTGCCCGTGCATGCCGAACGGCTGTAATCGAGTATGTCGTCCTGAATCTGGAACGCCATGCCCAGAGCCTCGCCGAAGCGGCGCATCTGCTCCACGTCCTCGCGCGATGCGATGACCGACACGGCGCCGGCCGAGGCGCTGACGCTTATCAGGCTGGCCGTCTTCTTGTATATTATCTCCAGATAGTTCTGGCGCGTGGTGTCCATGTCGCGCGAATGCTGGCTCTGCAACACCTCGCCCTCGCACAGCGTGGCCACCGAGCCGATGATGTGCGCCACCAGATCGTACTGCGCGCTCGACATTCCCGTGCTCATCGTGCGGGCCAGAATGTAGTCGCCCAGCACCACCGCGTTGCGCGACTGCCACAGGGCGTTCACCGAGGGGCGTCCGCGGCGGGTGTCGGCCTGATCGATCACGTCGTCGTGGATGAGCGATGCCGTGTGCAGCATCTCCACCATCATTGCCGCCAGATAGGTCCGCATCGAGCAGTTGCGCTCGCCCGCCACCCACTGGCGCTTGTTGGCCGCCGAGGTGAGGGCCGACGTGAGCATGACGAGGGTGGGCCGCACGCTCTTGCCCCGCGAGGCGAGTACGTGCGACAGCATCTCCGACATCAGCTTGCCGTCCGAATCGAAACGGTTCCTGACGAACTCCTCGAAAGCCTCCATGTCGGAAGCTATCGGGGTGCGTATGGAGTCGAGAGTTATCATGCCTGTATCAATTTGCACATGCGGTTAACTCTGCAAATATAGTAATTTTTCGCAATTACACACCGAAAAAGGAATGTTTTTCGTAACTTTGACCCGTTACATATATTCATAAACGATGAATCACCGTCTGTTTTCGTACCGAAACATAGCAACCGCCCTCGGAGCGCTCGCGCTGTTCTTCGTGCTCGCCGTGCTCTATTTCGCACCGCAGCTGAGCGGCCAGACGCTCCTGCAGCACGACGTGCAGCAGTACGAGGGCATGAGCCGCGACATACTCGACAACCGCGAGGCCACCGGCGAGGACGCCCAGTGGACGGGCCGCATGTTCGGCGGCATGCCCGCCTACCTGATCAACGTGAAGTACCCGGCGCAGGCCGTCAAGGGCACCTTGGGCAAGGCGGTGAAGATCATCGACACGCCCGCCTCGTTCCTCTTCTTCGCCATGGCGGCCATGTGGGTGGCCATGCTGCTGTTCGGATTCGGGCCGTGGGCGGCGGCCGTGGCGGCCGTGGCATACGGATTCTCCACCTATTTCATACTCATCATCGGCGCCGGCCACATAACCAAGATGTGGGCGGCGGTCTACGCCCCGCCGATGATGGCCGGCATCTACTGCACCCTGCGGCGCGACATGTGGGCCGGCGCGGCGCTCACGGCGCTGTTCGCCTCGCTGGAGATAGGCGCCAACCACCCGCAGATAACCTATTACTTCTGCATAGCCGCCGCGGCGCTGTGGATCAGCGAATGCGTCCACGCCCTGCGCGGCGGACGCGGACGCGACTTCGCACGGCGCACGGCCCTGCTGGCGGCGGCGGCCGTCATGGCCGTGGGGTCGAATTTCTCGCCGCTGTGGTACACCTACACCCACTCGAAGATCACCACGCGCGGAGGCTCGGAACTCGCCGCCGCGGACGGAGACGGGAGCGCGAAGGGACTCGATCTGGAGTACGCCACCGCATGGAGCTACGGCCGGGCCGAGAGCCTCAACATGCTGGTGCCCGACTTCATGGGCGGCACGTCGGCCGACTCGTTCGCCGCCGACGGCCCCGTGGCCCGCGCGCTGAAGCCCTACGGCATGGAGCAGGTGGCGCAGTATCTGCCCCGCTACCGCGGCGACCAGCCCTACACCGCAGGCCCCACGTATCTGGGCGCCGCGGCCGTGATGCTGGCCCTGCTGGCCATGTTCCTGCTGCCCGCACGCGAGAAGTGGTGGGTGGCCGGCGCCACGCTGTTCACGCTGCTGATGGCGTGGGGCAGCCACATGATGTGGTTCACCGAGCTGCTGTTCCGCTGGCTGCCCGGCTACAACAAGTTCCGCACGCTGTCGATGGCGCTTGTGGTCGTGCAGTGGACCGTGCCGCTTCTGGCCGCCGCGGGCATAGCCCGCATGACCGGCGGCAGCGCCGACCGCGCACGCACCGTGCGCGCGCTGAAGTGGGCCGCGGGAATATGCGCCGGCGTGCTGCTGGTGATGATCGCTGGCGGACGCTCGCTCGGCGACTTCGGCATGCAGCAGAGCGGGGAGATGCTCACCGAACAGTTCCGCCAGATGCTCCGGCAGCAGGGCGGCGAACAGTACATAACGCAGGGCCTGCACGAACAGATGGGCTGGGCCGCGGCCTCGGCCATGGCCGACGAGCGCGCCGAGGCCATGCGCGGCGACGCGATGCGCTCGCTGGCGTTCGTGCTGCTGACGGCCGGCGCGGTGTGGCTGTGGACCCGGCGCCGCATCATCACCCGTCCCGCGGTGCTGTGCGCGGTGCTGGCCGCGATAACGGCCGCCGACCTGATAAGCGTCGACACGCGCTATCTGGCATGGGACGACTTCGTGACCGACCGCTCGGCACAGATACGCCCCACCGAGGCCGACCGCCTCATCATGCAGGACCGCGACCCCGCCTACCGCGTGCTCAACCTCTCGGTGTCGCCGTTCAACGACGCCACCACATCCTACTTCCACCGCTCGGTGGGAGGCTACCACGGCGCCAAGCTGGCCCGCTATCAGGATATCATCGACCGCTATCTGTCGCGGCGCGACGAGCGCGTGCTCGACCTGCTCAACGTGCGCTACGTGATAGGCCCTTCGGCCACGGCCGACGACGTCGAGCGGCGCGAATCGGCCAACGGCGCGGCATGGCTCGCGAGCAGCGTGGTGCGCGCCTCGTCGCCCGCCGAGGAGATCGAGCTGACGGGACGCATCGACAGCCGGCGCGAGGCCGTGATGAGCGACGAGTTCCTGCCCGCCAACTACAATCTGGCCGGCGGTACGATCACCCTCGAGGAGTACCGCCCCAACTACCTGCGCTACGAATACGAGGCCGACGGCGACGCGCTGGCCGTGTTCTCGGAGATATACACGCCCGACGGATGGACCGCCACGATAGACGGCGCCCCCGCCCGTCCGCTGCGCGCCGACTACATACTGCGCGCGCTCGAACTGCCCGCAGGCCGCCACACGGTGGAGTGGCGCTACCGCGCGCCCCGCTGGGCGCTGGTCGAGGGCATCACGCTGGCATTCTCGCTGGCCACGCTGGCCGCATTCGCCTTAACGATCATTTACCGCATACGCAATGAGAGACGACAAAAGACTGAAGCGTAAGGTACGCCGGTCGTACATAGTGTCGACCGTAAGCATCTCACTGGTGCTGTTTCTGCTGGGATCGGTGAGCTACATGCTCGCCGCGGCCCTGCGCACAACCCGCGCCCTGCGCGACGGAGTGACCCTGTCGGTGGAGCTCGACAACTCGGCCGACGAGAGCCGCCGCGCCGAGATCGGCGACGCGCTGGCCGCCATGGAGGGCGTGACCCGCGTCGATTACTCCGACCGGCGCGACAAGATCGACGACGCCGAGTTCCGCCGCATGTTCGCGGCCGAGATCGAGGGCGTGCTCGACGACAACCCGCTGCGCAACAGCTTCGAGGTGGCCACGCGCGTCGACGGCCGCGAGGCGCTCGACGCTCTGGTCGACCGCATGTCGGCCCTGCGCGGCGTTGTCTACGTGGCCTATCCCGCCACGATGATGGAGCGCCTGCACGCCACCATAGCCAAGATCACGGTGGTGCTGGCGGCATTCGGCGGCGCACTGCTCGCCATCTCGCTCATACTGCTCAACAACACCATACGTCTGGCCATATTCTCGCGCCGCTACCTTATAAACACCCTCAAGCTCGTGGGCGCCACCAAGGGCTACATCATGCGTCCGTTCCTCGCCACGGCGGCCAAGCAGGGCGTGTGGGCCGGCATCACGGCCAGCCTGCTGTTCGGCTCCTCCGTCGCCGCGCTCAGCGGCACGCTGCCCGAGATAGTGTCGGCCGACGAGATGGTCAAGATCGGCGTCACGGCCGGGGCGATGGTCGTCGGCGGAATAATCATATCGCTGCTGTTCACGGCATTCGCCGTCAACAAGTTCGTCAACATGAAGTCGAACAGGATATTCCTCTACTGACGCGGCAGTGTCCGTGTCCGCGCGGCGGCGGACGGGCACGGCGATTGACAGATTACGACAGATACGAAAGAAAAACGACAATACGATGAAAAGAATGTTCGACAGCTTGCGCGCGCGTTTCGACGCCGCAGCCGACCGTAACGATGCGGAGATGCCGCTCACGATGAAAAACTACATACTGCTGCTGGCCGGATTCGCCGTCATAGTGCTGGGCATGGCGCTCATGTGCGGCGGCGGGAGCGACGATCCGCAGCAGTTCGACTACGCCATGTTCTCGTGGCGCCGCATAACGCTGGCCCCGATACTCGTGGTGGGCGGATTCGCGTTCGAGATCTACGCGCTGATGAAACGCTTCTGATCCCGCGCCGCGCACCGGCCGGCAACCCGCCGGCAACACGGGGTGCCCCCGGCCGCGCGCTGAAATGAGAACCGCCGGGAAGGGACCGCCGGCAACGCACAAACGACATTTCGAAAAACACACATAACCCATGACAGCAATCGAAGCCATCATTCTCGGCGCCGTACAGGGACTCACCGAGTTCCTGCCCGTGTCGAGCAGCGGGCACCTGCAGATAGCCAAGGCCCTGCTGGGCGTGCAGATCGAGGAAAACCTCGCATTCGACGTGACGCTGCACGCCGCCACGGTGCTCAGCACCATATTCATTCTCTGGCCCGAGGTGCGGCGCCTGCTCGGCGGCCTCTTCTCGCGCCGCTTCAACGACGAGCAGGCCTACGTGCTGAAGATCGCGGTGTCGATGATACCCATCGGCATCGTCGGATTCGCATTCAAGGACCGCATCGACGCCATGCTCGAATCGCCGCACATCCTCGTCATCGTGGGCGCCATGCTGCTGCTCACCTCGGCGCTGCTCGCATTCGCCTATTACGCGCGGCCGCGGCAGAAGCGGACCATCTCGTTCCGCGACGCGTTCATCATAGGTCTGGCACAGGCCGCGGCCGCCATGCCCGGACTCTCACGCTCGGGTTCGACCATCGCCACCGGACTTCTGCTGGGCAACGAAAAGGGCGCCGTGGCGCAGTTCTCGTTCCTGATGGTGCTCGCGCCCATCCTCGGCGAGATGCTGCTCGACGTGGCCAAGGGCGGCATGGCGTTCGGCGCCGTGGGCGCCGTGCCCATGGCGTGCGGGTTCGCCGCGGCGTTCGCGGTAGGATGCGCCGCCTGCCGGTTCATGATAGGCATCGTGCGGCGCGGCAAGCTGATATGGTTCGCCGCCTACTGCGCCGCGGCCGGAGCGGTTTCCATAATATGCAACCTCATATGACCATGAACGACAGCCAGTCACTCGTCGGGATCGACTTCACCGAAGGCTACATCGCCGTCATCGACAAACCGTTGCGCTGGACCTCGACCGACGTGGTGCGCAAGATTAAGTTCGCCCTCAACAAGCTGGGCTACCGCAAGATAAAGGTGGGACACGCCGGCACGCTCGACCCTCTGGCCACCGGCGTGCTCATCGTGTGCATAGGCCGTGCCACCAAGATGGTGGACGCCCTGCAGGCCGAGGAGAAGGAGTACGAGGCCGAGCTGGAGGCGGGGGCCACCACCCCGAGCTTCGACATGGAGCATCCCGTCGACCGCCGCTACCCCACCGACCACATCACCCGCGACATGGTGACCGACGCTCTGGCACGCCTCACGGGCGAGCGGCTGCAGGCGCCGCCCATCTACTCGGCCAAGAAGGTGGAGGGCGTGCGCGCCTACGAGTTCGCCCGTGCCGGCGAGGCCGTCGAGCTGCGCAAGGCCCTGATAAACATATACGAAATAGAGTTGCAGGAGTACGAGCTGCCGCGCATGAAGATACGCGTGCGGTGCAGCAGGGGCACCTACATACGTTCGCTCGCGCAGGAGATAGGCGAACAGATCGGCAGCGGAGCCTACCTCACCTCGCTGCGCCGCACCCGAAGCGGCGGCTTCACGGCCGCGAACGCGTGGGATCTGGGAATTTTTCTCGAAAAACTGGCCGAGTGCGAAACAAAACGGCAATAATTTCGTATTACATATTGATCGGCGTTTATATGCCTTTCGCACAAACGGTTCGTCCGCTTCCCGCGGCGCCGCGCCGCACCGGGACGGATCCCGCCCGAGCAGGTACGGGCACGGACGGGCGCGCCGTCGACGAACGAATTTATTAAGGTTGTAAAAACAAGATATGAAGCTATCTCAATACGGGTATGAGTTCTCGGCCGACATGCTGGCGAAATACCCTGCGGAGAACCGCGACGAATCGCGTCTGATGGTCGTCAACCGTGCCGCCGGCACGATCGAGCACCGTATATTCAAGGATATAATCGACTACTTCGACGAGAAGGATCTCTTTCTGTTCAACGACACCAAGGTGTTCCCCGCGCGCCTGTACGGCAACAAGGAGAAGACCGGCGCCGAGATCGAGATCTTCCTGCTGCGCGAGCTCAACAGCGAGCTGCGTCTGTGGGACGTACTGGTCGATCCGGCCCGCAAGATCCGCATAGGCAACAAGCTCTACTTCGGCGACGACGACATGATGGGCGCCGAGGTGATCGACAACACCACCTCGCGCGGCCGCACGCTGCGCTTCCTCTTCGACGGC
>CAZFIN010000015.1:0-31963 GCA_964519525.1 uncultured Alistipes sp.
TGTTGTTCTCCTCGCCGGTAGCCACCTGCGTCGCCTGCAGCAGACCGGTGAAACCCTGATCGAAACGCATGAATGCGCAGGCATCGTCGTCGACCGGACGGCCCTCGGCCACGCGCAACAGATCGGCGCACACTTCAGTGACCTTCGCTCCGGTGACATATTCGGCCAAATGCCATGCATGCGTGCCTATATCGCCCACGCAACCACCCTTGCCGGCCTGCTTCGGGTCGCTGCGCCACACGGCATTGTTTCCGCCCTTAAGCTCGATACGCTTGGTGAGCCAGCCCTGCGAATACTCGACGAAAACACGGCGCACCGTACCTATGTCGCCGCGGGCTATGCGCCGCTTGGCCTCTTTCACAGCCGGATAGGCGCTGTACACATGCGTGAGCGCCAGCGTGAGACCCGTTTCGCGAACCTTGTCACGCAACATGAGGGCCTCTTCGAGCGAGAAAGTCATAGGCTTGTCTATCACCACATTGAACCCGGCTTCGAGTGCACGCACGGCCGGCTCGTAGTGGAACTTGTTGGGAGTTACTATGGTCACGAAATCCATGCGCTCGCCTTCGGGCAGGGCAGCCTCCTTCTCGATCATCTCCTGCCATGTCGAATATATACGGTTGTCGGGCACATAGTACGAACGGCCCGAACTGAGCGATATTTCAGGATTGATGCTGAAACATCCGCAAACAAGTTCGATCTGATTCTCCATCAAGGCCGCACGACGGTGGATAGCTCCAATGAAAGCATCGCTGCCGCCACCGATCATTCCCATTCTGAGTTTTCTGTTCTTCATTTCTAAAAAAGTATGGTTAGTGTTATTAAGATTCATTCAACAGTCGTCCCGTTTCCTCGCCTCGGCTGAGGCCAAACTGTGTTCGGCATCTGCGCTCGGCTTATCGAAAACGTTCGTTTTTCAACAGCACGTTTATCAACAAACGCTATCAAATTATCAAATCAAAATTAATGAATTTTATTTACATACCTGACTGTGATCGTCCCATATACACCGTCCGACACGATTATTGCAACATTTCTAATATTGCATACAACATACGTAATAGAGCAGAATCGACATTAAACGTCAGCCGACCATCGGAACGGCCAATAGGGACCATAACGGACGGAAGAAAGCCGGAAGCAGTTCTGACTATGCCGAGGCGAGAAAACGACTGTTGAAAACGAACAAAAAAACGGGCGGTACCGAAGTACCGCCCGTTCCGGTCGACAAAAGGCAGGATCAGACCATAGCGGTCACATCCCACGCGAATGCGCGCAAACCCTGCTGCTCGTTCTCTTCGTCGAGCCGCTTCAGACGGGCCATGAATTCAGCCGCGGTGGCATCGTCGGTCACCGTAAGCAACGCCGAATTCATTCCGGGCCACGCATGGTTGCCCAAATGAGGCTCGCCCGACCGGCCGCCGCGGCCCACAAGCTCCTCCCAACCTGTGAATCCGCGCATATTCATTTCATCCATTATATCCATCACCGAGTCGTACATCGACTGGTTGCATGCCATAAAAACTGCTTTCATAATAACGATTATTCCGTTTAATATTCACATTTCACCAATCCTTACCGGCCATTACGCTTCAGGATTCGCCGCAGATGATCTCTGCATCCGAGATTATCGCTCCGCCCCGTCGTCAGCATCCGGCCGGGTGCTGACGACTGACGGCGAAACGTGGAATCATCCCTGTCTATTCCGTTGCTCCTTGCAGTCTTCTTTTCTGACGATTCAGTCTCTTTTTCTGACGATTCTCACCGTGTACGGCGAACGAAGTGTAGATCGTGGGGATGAGGATCAGCGTGATGAGCGTAGAGATAGACAGACCCCAAGCAACCGACATACCCAGCGGGTTCCACATCTCGGCACCCACACCCGTACCCAGCGCCATGGGGATCATACCCAGCACGGTGGTGAGCGTGGTCATGAGGATGGGACGCAGACGGCTGCGGCCTCCGCTGACGACGGCATCGTATATCTCCTGTCCGCGTTCGCGGCACAAAATGGTGTAGTCCACCAGAACGATACCGTTGTTAACCACGATACCGATAAGCATCAGCAGACCCAACAGCGCCATAACGCTCATGGGAGTGCCCGTAACGGCCAGTCCGATGACGACACCCACGGCAGCGAACGGAATCGAGAACATGATGACGAAGGGATAGGTCAGCGACTCGAACTGCGAGGCCATGATCACGAACACCAGAATTATCATCAGCGCCATAAGCGTTATAAGGTCGGTGAAAGTGTCCTGCTGATCCTCGTAGGTTCCGCCGAACGACCACACGTAACCGGCAGGCATGGCTATATCCTTCATGCCCTCCTGAACCTTGGCCACCAGATCGCCCATGGCATATCCGTGCGCCACGATACCCGAAACCTTCACGTAACGCTCGCGGTCCTTACGCTCGATTGTCGGCGGGGTGTAGGCCTCGCGGACCACGCCCAGATCGCGCACCTTGATGCCGTTGCCCTGAGCATTGTAGATCGTAATGTTCTCGATATCCTCGATAGACTCGCGGAATTTGCGGTCGTAACGCACGCGGATGTCGTACTCCTCACCATCCTCGCGATAATATGAGTTGACCGAGCCGTTGATACGGTTGCGCAGGTAGGCCGACGCCGTGGTGACGTCGAGTCCGTTCAGCGACAGCTTCTCACGGTCGAAATCGACGTGGTACTCGGGCGTATACTCGTCGCGCGAGATGGTAGCCTCCGAACACTCGGGATAGCTGCGCAGCATCTTGATCACCTGATCGGCCAGTTCGTCGGTGGTAGCGAAGTCGTAACCGTAGATCTCGACCTCGACAGCGCTCTGACCCATACCGCCTCGCTGACCCGACTCGTTGACTTTGTAAAGACGTATCTCGGGGTACTCGTTCAGGATCTTTCGCAGTCCGGCACCGATCTCCAGCATCGAGCGGTCGCGCTCGGTCTTCTTCGTGAGAGAAAGGTTCATAGATATGATGTGCGTACCGTTGGTCTGCATCGAGGCGAAGAAGTTGTCGGTATCGGCCTGACCCTCGCGGAGGTTGACGGTCTTGATCTCGGGATAAGCCTCGCGGAAACGCTCCGAAAGCTCAAGGGCCAGCGCACGGGTGATGTCCTGTCCCGTACCCACGGGCAGCTGAATCTCCACACCGATACGCGCGTTGTCCTGCACGGGGAAGAACTCCGAGCTGATCTTGGGACCGAGTCCCATGACAACGCCTGCGAACGCCGCTACGGCGCCGAGGATAACGGTCTTGCGGTGGTGGATACACCAGCCCAGCACCCCTGCATAGAAGTTGTTGAACCGCTCCATCACGGCGTCGATCTTGCCTTGGAACCATGCCTTGGTGGGACTCTGCTTAAGCATGAGCGAGCAGAGCACCGGCGTAAAGGTTATGGCGGCGATGGTCGATATGGTGAGGGTGATCGTAACCATCCATCCCATCGAGTTGAACAGAATACCGGCCATACCCTGAATCATCGTAAGGGGAAGGAACACGGCGATGGTGGTAAGCGTACCGCCCATGACCGAGATACCCACCTCCTTGGTGGCGAAGATGGCCGCCTGCTTGGGCTTGGCGCCGCGGTCGATGTGGCTGGTGATGTTCTCCAGCACCACGATGGCATTGTCGACGACCATACCGATGGCAATCGAGAGCGACGACATGGAGATGATGTTCAGCGTCTCGCCGGTAGCCAGCAGGTAGATGATGGCGGCAAGCAGCGAGATGGGGATCGTGAGCACGACCACGATGGTGGCGCGCCAGCGTCCGAGGAAGATGAACACGACGAGCATCACGAGGATGAAAGTGGTGGCGATGGTATCGCGCAGCGACTGCACCGTGGCCACGATATTCTCCGATGTGTCGACGATGGTGAATATGCCCACGTCGGCGGGAAGCGTCGACGCCACCTCCTGCACCTTCCTCTGCGCGGCCTGCGAGATGGCTACGGCATTGGCGCCCGACTGTTTCTGGACGATTATCATACCACCCTTCTCGCCGTTGTTGTAGGTCTCCTGAATACGCTCCTGAATGGTATCGTGAATAGAGGCCACATCGCGCAGATAGATTGGAACACCGTCGCGTGCGGCGACAACGATGTCGAGCAGCTCGCCCGAGTCCTTGAACTCCTGATCAACACGCAGCGAATAGGTGTTGGAACCCACGTCGAACGTACCTGCCGGCGTGTTGCGGTTGGCGGCGGCGATCGACGACGAGATCGACTCGATCGTAAGACCGTAGGCCTCAAGTTTGTTGGGGTCGCAATACACCTGAATCTCGCGCTGTGGCACACCGCTCACCGACACGGTACCCACGCCGCTGATACGCGCCAGAGGCGTAGCGACCTGATCGTCGAGGATCTTGTAGAGTCCGTTCATGCTCTCCTCGGCCGTGACACCCAGAATGAGCACGGGAATCATGTCGGCCGAGAACTTGAATATGATGGGCGAATTGGCTCCGTCGGGAAGTGTGGTCACCATGTCCAGCTTATCGCGCACATCGTTAGTGGCCACGTCGATATCAATACCGTACTCGAATTCGAGCGTGATGATCGACACATTCTCCTTTGAATTGGACGTGATGTGCTTCAGGTCGCTCACTCCGTTCAGAGTGTTCTCCAGAGGTCGCGTCACGTTGTTCTCGATATCTTCGGCGCTCGCTCCGGCGTAGGTGGTCATCACCATGATCTGGTTCGACTCTATGTCGGGATAGAGGTCGATTCCCAGTCGCGACAGCGAGAAGATACCCATCACGGCCACGGCGACGAATATCAACACCGTCGTGACCGGACTGTTTACCGCTGATTTGTAAATATTCATTCTGTTACTTGTTTACTCGTTCAACACTCACTCCGTTCTTCAGGGCATTCTGTCCCGTCACGACAACATCCTCGCCGTCGGCCACGCCGCTCAGGATCTCGTACGACTCACCCATTCGGCGGCCGAGCTCGACCTTGCGGAAATCGACGGTGCCGTCGGTCTTGTATACGTAGATGTAACGGTCACCCGCACCCATCTGCTTGACAACCGAACGGTCGGGAACAACCACGCTGTTGCGCGTGCCGTATTTCATCGTCACACGGCCGTACATACCCGGTTTTACGACCTCGTCGCTGTTGGCGATGGTGATCTCGACCGTGAAAGTATGCGAATTCGAGTCGATAGCCGGAGTAATGCGCGACACCTTGCCCTCGAAGGTACGGTCGGGAATCGCATCGAAAGCGACCTCCACCTCCATGCCCTTCTTCACATAAGAATAAAGCGTTTCCGAAACATTCACCATGATCTTCACCGGACGGATCTTCTGCACGACGAATATCGGCTGAGCGCCGACCATGTCGCCGTTGTCGTAGTTGCGGGCCGTCACAACGCCCGAAATGGGTGAAACGAGCGTGGTGTTCTCCAGCAGGTTCTCGTAATTCAGTTTCGACACCTCGTATGTGTTCTTGGCTATCTCCCAGTTGGCCTTCGACTCACCGCCGAACTCGTAAAGCTCGTTGGCGCGCTCGAAAGCCAGCTTGTTGGTCTCATACTGCGACTTGGCCTGCGCGAGACTCGAATTGTCCATTTCGGCCACCTTCTGTCCGGCCGACACGCGGTCGCCTACATCGACCAGAAGACGAGATATGCGGCGCGCCGACTGAGGCGTGATGTTGTTCACCGCAAAACCTTCCACATTACCGGTGAATACGCTTATCATATCCACATCCTGCGCATGAACCGTTTCCGTTGTAACCTTGGGCTTGACCACGACCTGCTGCTCGGCAGCGTCGCTGTTCTTCTTCGATCCGCAAGCCACGCTTGCCATGCAAACGCCGCCGACAAGCAGCATTTCGATGATAACGTTGATTTTCATATCTCTCTGTTGTTTTTTAGTTTTCCTGTGAATACGTACCGTAAATCTTCTCCAGCGACACGTGATTTACGAGATAATTGTAAATAGCCGTGCTGCGCGTAAGTTCGGCCTGCGTATAAGCCAGCTGCGAATTGTCGACGTCGACCAGCGTACCGCCGCCCACATCGTAACGCTTGACAGCTATGTCGTAACCGCGCTTGGCCTGCGAGATATTCTCGGCCGAGGCGTTGTACTGCTTCAGATTGGTCTGCATGCTGCTAATGTACTGCATGATGGCCGTACGCAGCTGACGCTCGGTATTCTCGCGCTGCAGCTGTATGTTGCCCAGATTGATCTTGGCCTGTTTCACATCGGCGCGACGCTTTCCGCCGGCGAAGATGGGAATGTTCAGGCTGAGAGCCGCATACGAATAGGGGTTCCACGTATACTTGCCGAATTTGAAATGCTCCTCCATGGCCGTGAAGTTGTAGGCCGCCGCCAGACTGAGCGTGGGAATATTGGCCGCACGCTGCAGCTCCACGGTCTTTTCAAGCTGACGCTCCTGAATGTCGAGCTGCTTCATGGCGCTGTTGTTTTCGAGGTTGAACTCCAGATCGAACTGGGCGCTCATCATCGACTCGTAATCGGCCAGCGATCCGGCGCAGTCGATATCGGTAGCGAGATCTATGCCCAGCAGCGCCTTCAGCTGCCAGAGCGACACCACGATCGAGTTCTGCGCGTTCAGCACCTCGGGCTCGGCATTGGAAACGGTCACCTGAGAACGGATGAAATCGTACTCCGATACAGCTCCGACGGCATACTTCTTCTCGACGATCTTGTGGTTCTCCACAGCGTTGTCGTAGACACGCTTGTACACGTTGTAAGAGTCCTTGGCCAACAGCACCTGATAGAACGCCTTCGACACCTGCTCCACCATGTCGATACGCGAACCGCGGGCCTGCTCGACGGCCATCTCGACATCCATGGCCGATATTTTCAGCGACTTCCACAGTTGGGCGTTAACCAAAGGCATGGTTGCCGAGAAACCGCCCGAATAGTTGTTCGAGGTACCGACCTTCATCGACTGATCCATGATGTGCATAGTCTGCTTCTTTATATAGCGTTGGTAAGTGGCCGAAGCACTTATCTCGGGCCAGAGCGAAGCGTAGGTGCCGCGTTTGGCGTATTTCTTGGCTTCGATGGTCTGATCGGCGATCTTCACCGTAGGATTCTCGCTGAGGGCGATATCCAAAGCCTGCTCAAGCGTGAGCATCAACGGCCCCGACTGGACCGCACCGGCGCTCTCCTGTGCCATCGCAGGCACCGCAGCGGCACTCAGACATACCGCCAGCGTAAAAAAGAGATTCTTCAGTTTCATAAAATCATTCAAATTAATATTGCGTTTATTCCTGTTCTTCCGTACCCCCCCCCGCTGTCCGGAGGTTTTTCTCGCGCGCCAGAATCTCGTCGATGATGCCGATGCCCTTCACCGAACACAGCCCGCGCAGGAAATTAACCAGCATGGCGCTGCATGCCATCTCGCGCGTGATGCTCTCGGGCAGGACCACGTCGTTGCCGCACATGATAGTGCCCATAGTCATGAAAAACAACCGTGTGAGCAGCTCGGTATCGGCATTGGGATCGAGATACCCGTCGGCGCGGCACTTGTCCAGCGCTCCGCGCAAACCGGTCAGCGCATACTCAACATGGTCATGCATGACCTTCTCGAAGATGTGGGGATAGAACTTCTTCAGATTGGACATCATCCTCTTCTCCGTATCCGACCACCGCGTCACACTACCGTTCAGTTCGCGAACGCTGGTGAGCAACACCTCCAGCATATTGTCGCATCCGGCAGTCTTTCGCATGATTTCATGGCGGAACTGTTCGTCACGGTACATTATGCTCTCATACAGCAGTTCCTCCTTATCGCCGAACATCTCGTAAAGGGTCCTTTTCGACATACCCAGCGAATTGGCCACGTCATCCATACGGACCGACTTTATACCCAGCAACGAAAGCATCTGCGATACATGCCTGACTATTTTTTCACGTTGCGTCATATTATAAGATTCCGGCTTTATACCGCCGCAAATATACGCACGGAAAACTAAAAAACAAAAAAAGTTTTCGGGTTTTTCGGTTTCATCCACACGCCGCACACCCGGCAAGGCCATGCGGCACACGCTTTTTTCATGGTGAAGCCGCCGCAGTCAAGAAAATCATATCATTAACAATCAAAGTTTTATCGACGGCATCGACAGGCATGACGCATTGCCGTCCGCCGTTGAATATATCCGATGCCAGACTACATACAGACCAATTTCGGGACCAAATATTTCATTCGCGGGCTTCGCCATTTACACCGGCACGAACGGACGACACCGCAGACACCGTTAAGGCCGCTTTGATATGTCGGATAATTCGACTAAATTTACATCGGTAAAAACATATCGCGACAACACTCGACCCTCAATAAAAGGAACACTATGGGCATCACAAAACTCATGAACGTTGCAAGAATCGCCGCAGCTACGGCATTGACGGCATGCGACGGCAAATCGAACGCAGCAGGAACACGTCCCAACGTCATATATATCATGGCCGACGATCTGGGTTATGCCGACATCGCTCCATACGGACAACAGAGGATAAAGACACCCAACCTCGAACGGCTGGCGGCCCGGGGCATGATGCTCACCCAATGTTACGCAGGATGCACCGTTTCGGCTCCGTCACGCGCATCGCTCATGACCGGAATGCACACCGGACATACCTTCATACGCGGCAATTACGAGATAGATCCCGAAGGCCAATGCCCGATGCCGGCAGGAACCTACACGCTCGGCACACTGTTCAGCGATGCCGGCTACGCCACAGGTGCATTCGGTAAATGGGGACTCGGTTACCCGGGCTCGGAATCGGTGCCTACGCAAGTCGGATTCGATGAATTTTTCGGATACAACTGCCAGCGCAAGGCCCACTCCTACTATCCCGACCACCTGTGGCACAACGACACGCGCATCGACTATCCCGAGAACATCGACCCGGGACGCATGACATATTCACAGGACCTCATTCATGAGAAGGCAATGAAGTTCATAGCCGACAACGCCGACCGGCCGTTTTTCGCATACCTCGCCTACACATTGCCGCATGCCGAGCTGTGTCTGCCTCACGACGAAGTCTACGACTACTACGTCGATCTGTTCAAGGACGAGCCGGCCGATGCCAAAGCGTGGAAATACAACGGTGATTACGGAGAATCGGAACACCCCATGGCATCGTTCGCCGCAATGGTCACACGGCTCGACCGTTATGTCGGCGAGGTGATCGACCTTCTGGAGGAGAAAGGCATCGCCGACAATACGCTCGTAATATTCACCTCCGACAACGGTCCGCACCGAGAGGGTGGCGCCAATCCCGATTTCTTCGCAAGTTACGGCCCCCTGCGCGGATGCAAGCGCGACATGTACGAGGGAGGAATACGCATACCGTTCATCGCCAGCTGGCCCGGACACATAGCCTGCGGAAGCCGCAGCGACCACATCGCCGCATTCTGGGACATGATGCCGACTTTCGCCGAACTGGCAGGAACAAGGAGGGCTCCGGCCAACGACGGAGTGTCGCTACTGCCGACCCTCACGGGAAGCGGCAAACAGCAGCGACACGAATATCTGTACTGGGAATTTCACGAGATGGGCGGACGGCAGGCCGTGCGCATGGGCGACTGGAAAGGAATAAGACTGAACGTGGGGAACGACCGCACGTCGTTCGAACTGTATAATCTGGCGGACGACATACATGAAGACAGAAACGTCGCCGACGAGAATCCCGACATATCACGGCAGATAGAAGGAATAATGGATCAGGCGCGCACTCATTCCGACCTGTTCGATTTCGGACGCAAGAAAAACCGATGACACATGGTTGAAAAAGAGTACATGACCTTCGGTGAGGCAGCCCGCCACGCCGCGCGCATATTCGGCACGATGATCAAACCGGTCGGATCGGCATGCAATCTCGATTGCGCCTACTGCTACTATCTCGACAAGGCCGCATTGTACGGCGGCAGCCAACCGCGCATGAGTCCCGAACTGCTGGAGGAGTACATCCGTCAATACATATCCGGCAGCGACTCGGATACCATAACTTTCGTATGGCACGGAGGCGAACCGCTTCTGACCGGCCGCGAATGGTTCGACCGGGCGCTGGATTTTCAACGCCGATATGCCGGCGGAAAACGCATCGTCAACACTATCCAGACCAACGGACTGCTGTTGAACGACGAATGGTGCCGGATGCTGCGCGATAACGATTTTCTCGTAGGCATATCCATAGACGGGCCGAAAGATATACACGACGCATTCCGGCGCGACCGCTCTGGGAACGGCACTTTCGACCGCACGATGAAGGCCATACGTATGATGGCGGATAACGGAGTGGAGTACAACACGCTAACCACAGTAAACGCCCGGTCGGCCGGCCGCGGAGCCGAGGTGTATGAATTTCTGCGCGGCATAAGTCGCTATATGCAGTTTCTGCCCGTGGCCGAATACATAGCGCCCACGGCCGAAGGACACCGGCCGCATATCGTGCCGCCCAATACGGAGGGGGCCAAACCCGCCCCGTGGTCGATCGACGCACGCGACTACGGACGGTTCATGTGCGACGTTTTCGATACATGGGTCACATCGGACGTAGGCGAACGGTTCGTACAACTGTTCGACGCCACACTCGCCGGTTATATGAACGTGCCGGCAGGCGTATGCTCGATGTGCGAGACATGCGGCGGTACGATGGCCGTGGAACACAACGGCGACGTGTACCCCTGCGACCACTTCGTCTATCCGCAATACCGGTTGGGGAACATACGCGAACAATCGCTGCGCGACCTGTTCGGCTCGGAAGAACAATTGCGGTTCGGCCTCGCGAAACGCAACTCGCTGCCCGGCGAATGCCTGCGCTGCAAATATCTCGGTCTGTGCCACGGCGAATGCCCCAAACACCGCTTCGACGCAAGCCGCAACGGCGAAAAGACGGTGAACGCCCTATGCGCGGGTTACAAAATCTTCTTCACCCACACCGAGCCCTACATGGAACGCATGCGCCATCTGCTGAAAAAAAGACTGCCGCCAGCCATGATAATGCCATGGGCGCGACGGCAGACTAAGAGATGACGATCCGCTCGAACCATCATCGTGACGGATCGTACGGCTCCGCAGAGGCGGAGCCGACGGCAGGAATCTCTGTACGGCCTATCATTCCGATGCGTGCGCGGCGGGAACTGCGGGGCGAACGGGACGGCGGCGAAAGAGAGTCAAACATGCGGTCCGCAAGGGACCTTCGTAAATAAGAATCTATTGCTCGATAAGTTGGGTCGCGACACCGTTGCGAATGACCTGTTTCAGGTCGTCAAGCATTATACGCCCCTGATAGACGTCGCTGCGGTCGGTCAGATGCAGGCTGAGCGTATCGCCGCGCACCTCGACGTCGCGCGGCATGACATTCAGTTCCACGACATTGATCGACCGCCACGCGTTCTGCACGTAAAGCATTCCGGCCGAGGCTTTCCGGCCGTTAAGCTCCACCACGTGTATGTCGTTGGTCACGATGCGTTCCAGCACCGGTCTCATACGTTTCTCCACACGCGCCTCCAGAAGTGCATTAACGGCGTATGACAAAGCCGGCAGCACACCGAACACCACCGCTGCCGCAAGGGCTATTCTGTTACTTGTCCTTTTCATTTTTCATCTTTTTATTATACACATCAATAACCTCGTCCGGCCCGATACCGAGCAGCTCCATCTGTTCGACGAACTCGGGCAACACGTGCGAATAGAAATCCTCGCGGCGGCGGGCGACGATGGCCCTGCGCGCGTCGTCGGCGACGAAGAATCCCACGCCGCGCACGCTGCGCACCGTAGCGTCGAACACGAGCCTTTCGTAAGTGCGCACGACGGTGTTGGCGTTCACGCCGAACTCGCCGCTCAGTTCGCGCACCGACGGAAGCTGCGTCCCCCCGGGCCACTCGCCGCGCAGGATATGGTCCTCGATCCATGCCTTTATCTGCAGGAAAACGGGTATGTTATCGTTCAGTATCACTGTATCCTCCTCTCTTTGAACTTAAAGTAAGCCAATGCGTAAAACGTCACGGGCATTGCGGCATACCACATGTAACTCAGCACACGGCCCGTCATGACCGAACACCACGAAACACGCGAGCTCCACAGGACCGATGTACCGATCCCGTTGCCGCAAGCCCTACACTTGGTCACGTAATCAATGCCTACGAACGGATACGAATCAATGCACGCAATGAGTATCGCTGCCGCCGCTATAACGACCGCAACCGACAGACGGTTGATTCCCGAACGCACCACCAATGCCACGCTGTGGAACCATACCAGAGCGTAGAGTATGCAGGGAATGTAGTTCAACGGCTCGACGGTCGCGGTCAGACTCTTGGCTATCGACCGGAACGACGCGATCACCGACCCTTCGGTATTGCTGAAAAGACCGGTTATATAACCGATATACAATGAATCGAACGCCCACCACAGGCACAATGCAACCAACGGAAACAGAATCAGCGTTCGGATCATCTCCCACGCGAATTTCGCTCCGGCCGAAGCCGGCAGCAGCAGACCGGCATAGCTGCGGCGCGCATCGCCGTAACCGCTGAAAAGCGTAACGAGCGAATAGATGATAGTGAACAGGACCCAGAAACATGCAGACTCCTCTCTCGAACCCTCAACCACTCCGCGAAGCCTTACGGCATAGAGTATATTACCCAATTCTATGCGCGACATGTACCACATAGCCACCACTGCCATAAACATGAACAGTATCACGGTGTCGCGCAGCCAGTGCTCGCGCAAATACCCCGAAGCCAGATTACGAATATCCCTCAGCATACGCCCTCCTTTCCCGAGAGACGGCCGGCGACGATACGGCGAACGTCGTCACTCTCGTGTATGGCATGATACAGCAGCTCCACATCCACATCGGTATACTCGCCCGACACATTGCGGCGCAAGGCCCGCAGTCCGTCGGCGTAAATGCAGTCGTCGCCGGCACGGCCGAATTCGAAGCAGGCCGCTATATCGTCGAACCGTGCGTTAAGCACCACCTCGCCGTCGCGCACCATCACGGCGGCCGAAAGAACGTTTTCGAGATCGGCCGCCTGATGGGTCGACACCACCACCGTGCGGTCCTCCGTGCCGAACTGCGCCAGCAGACGGCGGAAAGCGCGCTTCGACTCGATGTCGAGCCCGTTCGTGGGTTCGTCCATCAGCAGCAGCGAGGGATTGCTCGCCATGGCGTATGCGATGAAAACCTTCTTGCGGCTGCCGGTCGAAAGCCGGTCGAGCCTCGAGTCATCGCTAAAACCGAGCATACGCAGATATTCGCCGAAATCGTCATGCGAGAAACCCGCTCGGAAACGGGCGTAGGTGCATTCGAAGCCGCGCAGCGACATGGCCGGAAAAACAACATCGTCGGGCATGTAAACCATAGCGGAGAGAAAATCGCAGCTACGCTGCGACGGAACATGACCTGCCGCGGCGACCGAACCGCGCAAAGGAAACAAGCCTCCGGCCAGCGTCTTGAGCAGCGTGGTCTTTCCGCTGCCGTTGGCGCCGAACAACCCGTAGATGTTGCCGGAGAGGAGGGAGCCTGTCACTCCCCGCAATACGGGACGACGTCTGACGTATCCCGCATCCAAATCATACATTTTTACCATAAACAATTCATTTCCTCGTTCGTCAGTTCTCCCCGTCGCCCCGCGCAGTTCCCGCCGACACACAGCTTCAGGAGATGAGGGCAATGAGCCCGTCATACCGTACTACATAAATAGTACAATGCAAAGGTATGCAAAAAATCGGACTTGCAAAATTCCGACGCTCTTTTTTTACATATTTTCGCCCGCTCATGAAACTCCGTACCCTTCGGCGACACCGTTTCGTTCAGCCGCGACATTGATTTGCCACGACTTTTGCGTATATTTGTAGACAGATTAATACCATAAATATAATATCATGAACGAATACACGGCCAATCCATCACGTTACGATTCGATGCACTACGCCCGCTGCGGCCGCAGCGGACTGTTGCTGCCGCGTCTGTCGCTCGGACTGTGGCACAATTTCGGCAGCGTGGATGACTACGGCAATTACAGCCGCATAGCCCTGACGGCATTCGACCGCGGAGTGACGCACTTCGATCTGGCCAACAACTACGGCCCCGAATACGGCTCGGCCGAACGCAACTTCGGCCGCATACTGCGCGAGGGACTGGGACGCTACCGCGACGAGCTGGTGATCTCGACCAAAGCAGGCTACGACATGTGGCCCGGCCCCTACGGCAACTGGGGCAGCCGCAAATATCTGCTCGCGTCGCTCGACCAGAGTCTGAAACGCATGGGACTCGACTATGTGGACATATTCTACTCGCACCGTCCCGACCCCGAAACGCCGTTGGAGGAGACGATGAATGCCCTGTCGGATGCGGTACGCCGGGGCAAGGCCCTGTACGCGGGCATATCGAACTACGACGACGAGCGGACACGCCGTGCCGTCGCCATACTGCGCCGCAACGGAACGCCGTGCCTGATACATCAGGCCCGCTATTCGATGTTCGAGCGCTGGACGGAACCGCGCCTGCTGCCCGCACTCGCGCAGGAGGGTGTCGGCATGATAGCGTTCTCGCCTTTGGCGCAAGGGATGCTGACCGACAGGTATCTGCACGGCATACCCGAGGGATCGCGCGCCGCAAGAGCTACCGGACGGCTTCAGCCCTCGGCCCTGACGCCGGAAAGGCTGCAGACAATCGCCGCACTGAACGACATGGCCGCCAGCCGCGGACAGTCGCTCGCGCAGATGGCGCTGCAGTGGCTGCTCAAGGACGACAGGGTGACGAGCGTGCTGATAGGAGCAAGTTCGACGGCCCAGCTGGAGAACAACCTGAAGGCTCTGCACGGCCCCCGCTTCACCGACGGGGAACTGACGGCAATCGAGGAGATACTGCATAACAAACCTGAATAAATATCGGATTTATCCGGCTATTTTCACGTTACGGCGAAAAAAAACGCACGGAAACGGAACAACGTAAAAATTTTTATCATATATTTGCCGTAACGAAACACTAAAACGGAATGATGAATCTTTCGAACAAAGCATGGTGGTGGCGCTTGCAACTCGTAGAAGTCGTAAGTTAACGCGCCGTGCAATGATTTAAGATCGGAATATAAGCGGGCTGTCGTACTTACGACAGCCCGCATCTTTTGCAAGGCAATGACTAAAAAACGAAATAGAACATGAGCAATTATCAGGTCAACGAAAAAGGATATTACGGCAGCTTCGGCGGGGCATACATACCCGAGATACTGCGCCGCACGGTGGAGGAGCTGCAGCGGAGCTATCTGCCGATAATCGGGAGCGACGATTTCCGCCGCGACTTCGACCGTCTGCTGCGCGACTACGTGGGACGCCCGTCACCGCTGTATCTGGCCGGACGGCTGTCGGAGAAGTACGGATGCCGCATCTATCTCAAACGTGAGGATCTTAACCACACGGGCGCACACAAGATCAACAACACGGTAGGTCAGATACTCATAGCGCAGCGCATGGGCAAGCGTCGCATAATCGCCGAAACGGGAGCGGGCCAGCACGGAGTGGCCACAGCCACAGTATGCGCGCTGACGGGAATGCAGTGCATAGTCTACATGGGCAAGACCGACGTCGAGCGCCAGCGCGTCAACGTCGAGCGCATGCGCATGCTGGGCGCCGAGGTGCGTCCCGTAACATCGGGCAACATGACGCTGAAGGATGCCACCAACGAGGCCATACGCGACTGGTGTACCCATCCCGAGGATACATATTATATAATAGGCTCGACCGTAGGCCCCCACCCCTACCCCGACATGGTGGCGCGTCTGCAAAGCGTAATCAGCGAGGAGATCCGCCGCCAGCTCGAAGAGAAGGAGGGGCGCCCCACGCCCGACTACCTCATAGCCTGCGTGGGCGGAGGCAGCAACGCCGCAGGCACCATCTACCATTTCCTCGACGAGAAGCAGGTGCGCATCCTTCTGGCCGAAGCCGGAGGCTTGGGCATCGACACCGACATGTCGGCCGCGACGATACACCTCGGCCGCAAGGGCATCATCCACGGAGCGCACACCCTGCTCATGCAGGACGAGGACGGACAGATTCAGGAGCCGTATTCGATCTCGGCGGGTCTCGACTACCCGGGCATAGGTCCCCTGCACGCACATCTGGCCACCGAGCGCCGCGCCGAAGTATTCGCCGTGAACGATGACGAAGCCCTGCGCGCAGCATTCGAACTGACCCGTCTCGAAGGTATAATACCGGCTCTGGAATCGGCGCACGCCCTCGGAATACTGCCGAAGGTGAAGTTCCGCCCCGAGGACGTCGTGGTGCTCACCGTATCGGGCCGAGGCGACAAGGATATAGAAACATACCTCAAACACAGCAAGCTATGAAACATTACAGATACACCACCGCCGTGCGTACCATGCTGGGCGACCTGCATACGCCCGTAGGCACCTATCTCAAGGTGCGCGACATATTTCCGCAGAGCGCGCTGATGGAGAGCAGCGACTACCATTCGAGCGACAACAACCGCTCGTTCATCGGATTCCGCCCCATAGCCAGCATCGCCGTACATCACGGCACGGCGATGTTCGAACTGCCCGACGGCAGCCGCGAGGAGCACGCCGTAACCGAAACGTACACCGTTGCCGACGCCATGAGCGACTTTCTCAGCCGGTTCGAGGTGGAGGGCGAATGCCGTCAATACTGCGGACTCTACGGCTACACGTCGTTCAACATAGTTCGCCATCTGGAAAACATTCCGGTCCGCGACAGCAGCGAAAGCAAGAACGACGCGCCCGACCTGCTCTACATAATGTACAAGTACGTCATCGTGTTCAACGACCGCCGCCACGAGATGATGCTCATGGAGATGCTCGGCGAGGGCGAGGAGCCGAATCTCGACACGATAGAAAAACGCATAGGCAACCGCAATTTCCCGGTATACGGATTCCATGCCGAGGGTGAATGCCGAAGCACGCTCACCGACGAGGAGCATTTGGCCAACATCGACCGCGGCATAGCCCACTGCCTGCGCGGCGACGTGTTCCAGATCGTACTGTCGCGCCGCTTCATGCAACGCTACTCGGGCGACGACTTCAAGCTCTACCGCGCGTTGCGCGCCATCAATCCGTCGCCCTATCTGTTCTACTTCGATTTCGGCGGATTCCGCATCTTCGGCTCGTCGCCCGAAACGCACTGCCGCATCGAGGGCGGACGCGCCTACATCGACCCAATAGCCGGCACGGCACGCCGCACGGGCGACGCAGTGCAGGACGCCGAGGCGGCACGGCGGCTGCAGGCCGACCCCAAGGAGAACGCCGAGCATGTGATGCTGGTCGATCTGGCCCGCAACGATCTGAGCCGCAACTGCCGCGACGTGAAGCTCGACTTCTACAAGGACGTGCAGTACTACAGCCACGTGATTCACCTCGTGAGCCGCGTGAGCGGAGCCATACGCGACGGGCACTCGCCCGTAAAGACGTTCTTCGATACGTTTCCGGCCGGAACGCTCTCCGGAGCACCCAAGGTGCGCGCCATGCAGCTCATCAGCGAATACGAGCCTCACAACCGCGGCGCATACGGAGGCTGCATAGGATTCATCGGCACGGACGGCAGTCTGAATCAGGCCATAACGATACGCACGTTCGTCAGCCGCAACAACTGCCTGTGGTTTCAGGCGGGAGGCGGAATAGTGGCCAAGAGCGACCGTCAGGCCGAACTGCAGGAGGTGAACAACAAACTCGCCGCACTGCGCCGCGCGATAGACCTTGCCGAGAAAATCTGACACGGACACTAAAAACAGCGAAACAATGAAGACGATAATAATAGACAACTACGATTCGTTCACCTACAATCTGTACCACCTGCTCGACTCGCTCGGCGCCGATGTCGAGGCGGTGCGGAACGACCGCTTCGGGCTGGATGACCTGCAGCGGTACGACAAGATAATACTCTCGCCCGGACCGGGCATCCCGAGCGAGGCCGGACTGCTGATGCAGGTGCTCGAGCGTTACGCACACAACAAGCCCATACTGGGCGTATGTCTGGGCCATCAGGCCATAGGCGAGTTTTTCGGCGGACGACTCGCCAACCTCGCCGACGTATTCCACGGTGTGCAGACCCAAGTAACGACAACGGGCGACGACTATCTGTTCCGGGGATTATCCGGACGCATCGACGTGGGCCGCTACCACTCGTGGGTGGTCGAACGCGAAGGACTGCCCGACTGTCTGGAGGTGACGGCCGTCAGCGACGAGGGCCAGATAATGGCCCTGCGCCACCGCACGCTCGACATACGCGGCATACAGTTCCACCCCGAATCGGTACTCACACCCGACGGCCGCACCATGATAGAGAACTGGATCACACATTAACCGGAAACCAAAATGAAACAGATACTTCAACGACTTTTCAACGACGAGCGTCTGTCGGCCGAACAGACCCGGCAGATAATGCTCGGCATAACCGAACAGCGCTACCCCGACGCACAGATAGCGTCGATGCTCACCGTGTTCCAGATGCGCGGAATAACGGTCGACGAACTGATAGGATTCCGCGACGCGCTGATGACGACGGCCCTCACGGTCGACCTGTCGGAGTACGCGCCAATAGACATCGTAGGTACCGGCGGCGACGGCAAGAACACGTTCAACATCTCCACCTGCGCATGTTTCGTGGTAGCCGGCGCCGGTTACCGCGTGGCCAAGCACGGCAACTACGGCGCCACGTCGGTAAGCGGAGCAAGCACGGTGCTCGAGCAACACGGCGTGAGGTTCACCAACGATGCCGGCAGTCTGCACCGTTCGATCGAGAAATGCAACATGGCATACCTGCATGCCCCGCTGTTCAATCCGGGAATGAAGCATGTGGCGGCCGTGCGCAAGTCGATAAAGGTGCGCACGATATTCAATCTGCTGGGACCGCTTGTAAATCCGTGCCGCCCCGCATACCAGCTTCTGGGAGTACCCGACCTGAACCAGATGCGTCTGTATACGAACGTACTGAAACGGCTGGGAATAGGATTCGCCATAGTAAGCAGTCTGGACGGTTACGACGAGATATCGCTAACCGGAGGTTTCAAGATCACCACCAACGAATACGAGCAGGTGTTCGATCCGCGGCAGCTGGGATTGCAAACCGTGCGGCAGGAGGAGATCTACGGCGGCGACACGCCGGAAAAGGCCGCTGCGATATTCGACGCGGTGCTGGCGGGCAATGCCACACGGTCGCAGACCGAGTGCGTGGTGATAAACGCCGCATTCGCCATACAGGCCATCGAACCCATGATGGCAATCGGGGAGTGTATCGAGCGTGCCCGCACGTCGATCGAAAGCGGAGCCGCATTCGCAACATTCAAGAAATTCGTAGAACTAAACAGTTAGAAACACATGGCTGACATATTGCACACCATAGTCGGGCACAAACGCCGCGAGGTGGCGGCACGCATGGCCGAAACATCCGCAGCCGAGATGAAGGCCCGAGCCGAGGCGGCAGAACGCACCACGGTAAGCATGAGCCGCAGTCTCGCGGGATCCGCATCGGGAATAATAGCCGAGTTCAAGCGCCGTTCGCCGTCGAAAGGGTGGATCAGGCAGGAGGCACGTCCGGAGCTGATTACGCCCGGGTACCAGCTCAACGGTGCGGCGGCGCTGTCGATTCTGACCGACAGCGAGTTCTTCGGAGGATCGACGGCCGACATAATAGCCGCCCGCGGACTCGTGTCGCTGCCGATACTGCGCAAGGACTTCGTGGTGGATCCCTATCAGATTTACGAGGCACGCGCCATAGGCGCCGATGCCGTGCTGCTTATAGCGGCCGTACTGACCCGCGAGGAGTGCGGCGAATTCACGGCAACGGCGCACTCGCTCGGGCTGGAGGTGCTGCTCGAAATACATTCGGAGGAGGAGCTCGGATACATAAGTCCAGTGACGGATATGGTGGGTGTCAACAACCGCCACCTCGGGACATTCCACACCGATGTCGCCCACTCGTTCGCGCTGGCAGGAAGTCTGCCGAAAGACAGGGTGCTCGTCTCGGAGAGCGGAATATCGAAACCCGAATCGCTGCGCGAACTGCGCAAGGCCGGATTCCGCGGATTCCTCATCGGCGAGACATTCATGAAGGCGGCCGACCCCGGACTGGCGCTGCGCGAACTGACAGAGGCATCGTTATGATAGTGAAAGTATGCGGCATGCGCGAGCCGCACAACATCCGCGCGGTAGAGGATGCGGGAGCCGACTGGATGGGATTCATCTTCTATCGGCGTTCGCCCCGCTGCGTGGACCGACGTCCCGGCTACATGCCCGGCAGGGCCAAACGCATAGGAGTGTTCGTCGATGCGGCAGCAACGGAAATAGCCGGACGGACGGAAGAGTTCGGACTGCATGCCGTACAACTGCACGGCCACGAGTCGCCGGCATTCTGTACGGCGCTGCGAGGCACATTGCCCGACGGGACCATGCTGATAAAGGCGCTGCACATAGCCGGTGCCGACGATATGCGACGCGCGTCGGAGTACGAGGACGTCTGCGACTGTCTTCTGTTCGAGCCGCCGAGCGACGCATACGGAGGCTCGGGCAAAAGATTCGACTGGTCGCTTCTCGACAGCTATCACGGAACGTTGCCGTTCATTCTGAGCGGAGGCATAGGACCCGATGCCGCAGAGGCGCTTGCGTCCCTGCATCATCCCCGCTGGGCCGGCATAGATCTCAACAGCCGGTTCGAAACGGCCCCGGCCGTGAAAGACGCGGAACTGCTAAAAGAGTTTATAAACAAAATAAAGTTTACGATATGAATCGTCTGAAAAAATTATTCACCCAGTCATCGTCACCCATACTGTCGGTATACTTTTGTGCCGGACATCCGACTGCTGACGCCACGGTACCGACCATAGAGGCACTGGCCGCGGCCGGAGTACGCATGATAGAGATCGGTATCCCGTTCAGCGATCCCATGGCCGACGGACCGGTAATTCAGGATGCCGCAACCAAGGCGTTGCGGAACGGGATGTCGCTGCGCAGACTCTTCGGACAACTGGAAGGCATACGCAGCAAAGTCGACATTCCGCTCATAATGATGGGTTATCTGAATCCCATAATGCAGTACGGATTCGAGAATTTCTGCAACAAATGCCGCGAAACGGGCATCGACGGCGTAATCATCCCCGACCTCCCGTACGAAGAGTACATGGAGACCTACAAACCCATAGCCGACGCCTGCGGACTGCACGTGGTAATGCTCATAACACCCGAAACAGACGAGGAACGGGTGCGCCTGATAGACGAAAACACCGACGGATTCATATACATGGTGTCATCGGCCGGCACGACAGGAGCCAAGAAGAATTTCGATGTGCAGGCGGAGTACTTCGAGCGCATAGCCGGCATGAACCTGCGCAACCCGCGCATGATAGGATTCGGAATATCGAACCGTGCCACTTACGAAGCGGCCGCATCGCACGCCGCGGGAGTAATCGTCGGCAGCAAGTTCATATCGCTGCTCGACGAGGAGCAGGATCCGGCGAAAGCAGTCGCCCGGCTGACCGAGGCCCTGCAACGATAGACGGCATTCGGACGGACAACAGCAACGGGGAGCGAAGTTCAATCGCTCTCCGTTTTTTCACACGGCTGCCGGCAGGAGGATGACGTAATAAGCCGGATCATTCCATTGTTAATTTGCAAACCATAGACATATATTTTGTACATCAGTAACAAATCCGTATATTTGTACATAATTGTCCAATCATGATACTTAACAGACTTTTAATACTATCGGTGCTGCTCGTCGCAGGATGCGGAACAGCATACCGGCCGGAGACTGACAGAGCGGAGGCCATCATGGACGAACATCCCGACAGCGCCCTCGTCATACTGCAAAATATGAAAATCGACGAAATAAGAGGACGCAGGAACAAGGCCCGATATGCGTTGCTGTATTCTCAGGCGCTCGACAAGAACTACGTCGACGTGGACAACGACTCACTGATCCGCATCGCCCGCGACTATTATGCCCATCGCGGATCGAACGAGGAACGCGCGAAAGCATTCTACTATTACGGAACAGTCGCCAACAATGCCGGAGACATCGACGGCGCCATGAAAGCATACGTACCGGCCAGAATATATGCTGAAAAAACCGGGAACGAATATATCAAGGGGTTGATATATTATGCGATAGGAAACTTGTATTATGACCAAAACAGTTTTACTGAGGCTATCGAACAATTCAACAATGCGGAATCATCATTTGAAAAAACTGACAAATTAATAAATCAATACATCGTAGCCTATAAAAAAGGAACATTATACCGAATTATCAACAAAAATAGTAATGCTATAACCAATTTACAACACGCAAAAAATATTGCGCAAAAACTAAATGATACAACATCTATAATTAACATCCATCTTAGTATTATAATGTGTAGAATACATAATAGTATTGACATGGAATATATAAGACAACAAAGGAACCAATTATTTAAAATATATAAAGATTTTAATATAATAAATATCCCATCTAATCATTATATTCCTATCGGTCAACTGTATTTTAAAACTGGTGATATAGACTCAACAAATTATTATTTCACCAAATATATTTCTGCGGACAACGACATAACTAATTATATTGGAATATATGCAACATTATCTTTAAATGAGAAGAAATCTGGAAATTACAAGAAAGCTCTTGAATATAGAGAACTATATAATCATTTGTCAGATTCCATAATCGAGATACAGAACAAGAATCTTATCGAGAAATTGGAAGCCAAATACAAAACCCAATATATCCAGAGATCATACGAAGTGCTTGAGGCTAAACACCGGCTGCAGAAGCTGACCAATATGCTTATCGTAATATTGGCCGCAATAACCGGTGTAACGATGTTCTTCATATACAGGCATGCCATGCGGCGTAAGAATGAAAAGATAACCGAATACCGGAACTACATCGAAGACGTAAAGTCGAATTATGAGGGACTGTTATCAAAATACGATACACTCAAAAGCAGTACCGCCCTCAAGGGGCATAACGAAGATAAACTTCTGGAATTGCTCGAACGACGGATCGACTCACTGAAAGCGTTATGCGATCTGTCGATCAGAAATCCGCTATCGGAGGCATTTCAGAAAAAATTCGCACAATACATGAATCTCGAGAACAAGGAGAATAAAGCCTTGGCGGAAGACCTGATTTCATTGACAAATATCATACACAATGATATAATAACATCAATGGGCAACAAGTTCGAACTGACCGATCATGAGAAAACATTTTGTGCTTGCGTAATGCTCGACTTCAACAAAGAAGACATACGCGTACTGTTCAATCACACCAATATGTCCAGCATATACAACACCAGATGCAAGATGCGCGACAAGTTCGGAATCAAGGGTGCGAAGGTCGATCTTCTGAAATATATCAGGATGATCAGGGAAAATCCACAGAAGTATATATAATAACCAATTATAAAACAGCGAATTACACCCGTCCAAACCTAACATATTATAAATCACAGCATTGCGCCATATGATAGCAGCCATCAATAAAAACCTTGAATATCAACATATTATACAATGGCGTATGAGATATAAATATTAGGAAAAATAGATTATAGAATATACTTTTGTAACATGATTAATAACCTTAATATCATTAAAGTATGAAGAAAATTATTCTGTTACTCACAGCAATGTGCGTTATCGTTGCAAACGGTATATGTAGTACAGACGAAGGGAACAATGGATCGGGAAATCAACCGACAAGAGAGGAAATCAACATAGAAAAGACGTTAGATCCCCCAATTCCTCGTCCCCGTTCTCTTATCAAGCCGATAGAGGCATACCTTAACCTCACCGACTCTGTAATAGAGGTATATTTCAACTATATGTTCGGCAATGTAACGGTAACGGTCGAGGATGCCGAGGGCAATGTAGTATCATCTAAGGAATGCGATACCGATACCGAGGAGGCAATTTGCATAGACGCTCCTGCCGCAGAGGGTAAATATGTTATAAAAATAGTAGGCGAGGGACTTTCAGCCGAGGGTTCGTTTACTATATAATGGTTACTTACATTCGATCGAAAGTGCCCGTAAGCAATTATGGGCACCTTCTTTTAAAAAAACTATTTTGAAATACGCCTTTATCCATAAACGGATAAGGCACGGTTGTCGGAAACCGCGTCAAGCGACCCGGCAGATACCGACCTTGGCATAACAGTACAAAAATATTTAAGATAAAGTATCCGGAAGACACATGACCGGATAACGATTTCTGTAAACATTCGTCGCAACTACAAACAAAGAAGAACCTATGAAAGCAAAAGATTGCAATTTCCGAATCGGAGAGCTATACATATTCAGTCCGAACGACCAATGGACAAAGACCGACCCGCTTTTATGGGGAATATTCGACAAACGCACCCCCGACGGACAAATCTGCCTCGAAGCATTCACAAAGGACTTCATCAATTTCAACTTATGGATGCCGCTGCCCGAGGAGTACGAATTCTGCCGTCTGGCTACACGTTCGGAGTTGCGCGACTTCGTATTCAACATGAGCATCTGGCAGACATTGTAAACCGCAGGTGCGATAAACAGCACAGACATTCCCGGAATCATTCACTGAATGATTTTCCGGGAATGTCTATTTTTTGTCTGTCGTCTGCGACTCTCGCCATCCCCTGCCCCGCCACACTTAAGCCGCATACAAAAACGGACTGTCATTTGTATTAACATCCTGCAAACGACACAGATTATGGACAAAAAAGAGTTATACGACGCAGCTCTGCGTTACCATTCACAGAACGGACCCGGGAAGATAGAGATCCACCCTACCAAACCGGCGGCCACACGCGAGGACCTGTCGCTGGCGTACTCGCCCGGGGTGGCGGCACCGGCACTCGCAATAGCCGAAGATCCCGGGTGCATTTACGAGTATACCCGAAAATGGAATCTTGTCGGCGTCATAAGCAACGGCAGCGCAGTGCTGGGACTGGGCGACATAGGTCCACGTGCGTCGAAGCCCGTCATGGAGGGGAAATGTATGCTGTTCAAGACGATGGCCGGAATCGACGCATTCGACATCGAGGTCGAGGCCTCGGATCCCGACTCATTCGTGGAATGCGTGAAACGCATAGCTCCGACATTCGGCGGCATAAACCTCGAAGATATAAAGGCCCCCGAATGTTTCGAGATCGAACGGCGGCTGACCGAAGCACTCGACATACCCGTTATGCACGACGACCAGCACGGCACGGCCATAATCATCACGGCCGCCATAATGAATGCCGCCGTATGCACGGGCAAAAGCATGTACGACATGCGCATAGCGATAAGCGGAGCCGGAGCCGCCGCCATAGCGTCGGCACGCATGCTCTGCCGGTCGGGCATATCGGCCGAAAACATCATCCTATGCGACAGCCGTGGCGTAGTCACCCGTTCGCGCGACGACCTTACGCCCGAGAAACGCGAGTTCGCCACATCGCGCCCGCTGCGCACGCTGGCCGAGGCATTGGCCGGGGCCGACATATTCATCGGCGTATCGAAACCCGGGCTGCTCACGGCCGGCATGATACGCTCGATGGCCGACCGTCCCGTGATTCTCGCACTGGCAAATCCCGACCCGGAGATCACGCGCGACGAAGCGCTCGGTGTACGCAAAGACATCATATACGCTTCGGGGCGCTCCGACGAGCCTAATCAAGTCAACAACCTTCTGGGATTCCCCTATATATTCAGAGGCGCACTCGACGTGCGTGCGCGCGGCATAAACTACGAAATGAAACTCGCAGCAGCAGACGCGCTGGCCCGGCTCGCACGCCAGCCGATACCTGAAGAGCTTGAAAACGCGATCGGACGCAGCGGCACGATCTTCGGACCCGACTATCTGATTCCGTCGCCGTTCGATCCGCGGCTGCGCGAAACGGTTCCGGCTGCCGTGGCAAAGGCCGCCGTGGAATCGGGTGTCGCACGTAAGGTGTAATTCGACCGAACAGACCAGTGCTCCGAGGGATCAGAACAGCTCCTGCTGAAGCGACGGACGCAGATTAACCACCGGCAGCCGCATGCGTCGGGCGCGCCTGACCGTGTATGCGGTGCCGCCGTGCCGTGAGCCGTCATACCACGCCACCACCAGAGCCGCATTATCCACCAGAAAATCGTTGCGGCGCATGTAGCTTCCGCCTGCCTTCACCTCGCACACGCAGACCACATCGTCAGCCGCCGCAAGCAGGGCATCGTAATCATCGGCGCTGCGGCCGCGGAACAGAGCGCGGAATCCGGCAAAAGGCTCCACGGCGACAAGCCGCACATCGGCATGCCGACGTTTCATGTCGGCTACGGCCAGCCCGGCCGCAAGATCGAACCCCCACGACATGCCGGTAAGAAAACAACGGTATCCTTCGGCATACAGATACTCTATCGCCCGGCGCAGTTCGGCCTGCGCCTCGCCCGAATAACTGCGGTGGCCGGTGAACGCCACGCATTCCGATCTTACAAGTTCCATGATGCGCGAATATATCTCTATGGCCCGGATTTTGCAACTTTTCGCAACGAATTTATTAAAATAGTTGTCACATTATGAAAAACAATGGTATTTGCTCACTCGTTTCTTTTTTGGGCGGCATGCTGGTAGGTTCGGTAGTCGCCATGCTCGTAACTCCTCAGTCGGGCCCCGATCTGCGTAAGAAGATCAGCGACTACGTCGACCGTGAAGCCGACAAGATCCGTTGCCGCTGCGATGACGACAAGTAACCGGCGGCACCGCAATAAACCGTTAACGTCATCAGAATCCTATCCCGCGGAATGCTGACCTCAATCGTCATATTCATTATCTCCGCCACAGCGGCGATAGTGCTGTTCGTCGCCGCACTGGTAATGTGGCTGGCCGAACTGCTCGAATCGGGCGCCTTGTCGGCCGTCATAGTGGGCGCGTTATTCGCTCTGATAGCATGGATTGTCTATGCGGTATCGGTCCGACGGTCGATCGAATACATAAACGACCGGATGGAGACGGTGTACGAGGTCGCCTACACGGTCCGCAACGGGTACAAGAGATTGATGAAGCTGTTGCGTTCATTGCTAATCGATTTAATCAAATGAATCGTGTCAGGGCCGGTCGCACCGGCCCTTTTTTTATATTCACCGGGCCGTACCGCCCCAGTCCACGCCACTACCCCATCCTCCCGGCGATTCCTGCGGAAATAATCACGTATTTTCATTTTTTCGACTCGCGCGCAGTAACTTTACGGCTGCGCGCGACACTATAATTAGCGAAACGTATTAAACCGCGACGCCGGTCATACATTGGCGGCGACATTGCAAAATGAAGAATCCAGCATGGACGAACAACAATTTTTAGAGGTGACCGAACGATACAAAGGCGTGATATACCGGATATGCTACATCTACGCCTCCGACTCCGCGACCTTGGCCGACTACTATCAGGAGGTGCTGGCCAACATGTGGAGCAGCCGCAACTCGTTCCGCGGCGACTGTTCGGAGGGAACGTGGATATACCGCATAGCTCTGTACACATGTCTGTCGTTCGTGCGCAAGCAGCGGCGCAGGCCGGCCCACGTGCCTCTGGCCGTGGACATCGACCTTTACGACGACGACCAGCACAACGGCCGCATACGCGAGATGTATGCCTTGGTGTCGCGACTCGCGCCGGCCGACAAGGCGCTGATACTTCTGTGGCTGGAGGAACGCAGCTACGACGAGATAGCACGCATCACAGGACTCACACGCTCGAACGTGGCCGTGAAACTTATGCGCATAAAGGAGAAACTGCAAAAAATGTCGAATGAATAAAACATTTGTACCATGGATATAGAAGAACTGAGAAAGAGCTGGATGGAGCTTCAGGAACAGACCCGCAAACAGAAAATCGTAACGACGGAACTCATCCGTTCGGCAATAAACGACCGCGTGGAACATCTCGGACAGGGATTCCGTCTGGCCGCAATACTGCTGACCGCAGGACTGTTACTTCTCCTGACATGCACCATTCCCAAAATCAGCTTGATAATTAACCATTTCGGGGGGGGGTTGTTTGACGATGCCGTCTATTCGGCCGTCGTCGGATGCGGATTGCTTCTGGCGGAATATCTGCTGGCTGGATTAGTTGTGGCAGCATTCTACCGCGCACACCGCAGAATCGTACGCGCCGGCGACCTGCGTCGCATGAGCCATGCCCTGCGACTATACAGTCACATGAACCGCAACCTTAAACCGGTAATAATCATAGTCGCAATATTATTCATGTGGCTGTCGACCTATGTGCTGACCGACGCCGACACAGCCGCCGTCATAGTGATAACGTTCGGTCCGATAGCAGGTGTGATATACATCGTCAAGAGCCGGCGCGATGCCCGCGACATTAAGGAGATAGAACGCAGGATAGCCGATCTGGAACGGCTCGACAATGAGTGACACCGTACCGCGGCACACGCAGAGCGACACAAATGAAAATCCCCGCAGCTCGGCCGCGGGGATTTTAGTTATAAGACAACTACTTCTATTTGCCGAAGTAACGCTTGTACAGACCTTGGAAACCGGCTCCATGACGGGCCTCGTCCTTGGCCATCTCGTGAACAGTGTCGTGAACGGCATCGAGGTTCTGCTCCTTGGCCAGACGGGCCAGACGCATCTTGTCCTCGCATGCTCCGCTCTCGGCGTTCATACGCTTGAAAAGGTTGGTCTTGGTATCCCATACCACCTCGCCTATCAGTTCGGCGAACTTCGACGCGTGCTCGGCCTCTTCCCACGCATAGCGCTTGAAAGCCTCGGCCACCTCGGGATAGCCCTCGCGGTCGGCCTGACGGCTCATGGCCAGATACATGCCCACCTCGGTGCACTCGCCGATGAAGTGATCGTTCAGACCCTTCCACAGTTCCTCGCTCGAACCCTTGCCGTCACCCAGCTTGTGAACGGTCACGAATTCCAGATCGCCTTCGCTCTCCTCGATCTCGACGAACTTATCCTTGCCGACCTTGCAAACCGGGCACTGCTCGGGAGCAGCATCGCCCTCGTGGATGTAACCACATACCGTACAACGAAATTTCTTAGCCATAATTTTATCCAGTTAAAAAGTTTGTACTGCAAAGTTAATCTCTTTTTTCAATCCCGCGCAAAGGTTCTCATCATATTTTTTTATACCGCCATAAGCGCAGCCTATGACTCCTCGGCCGATGCAATGAGGCGCTCGACAAGCTCCACATCGGTACAATCCTTGGCCATCACACGTTTGCCGGCGTCGAGCAGATACAGCGCCGGAATGGCCTTCAGGTCGTAGAGCCGCTGCTTCGATATGACCACACCGTCGTCATAAGCGTTTATCCACGAATCGGGATAATCGTCGCGATGCTCGTGCCACGCCTCCAGATCCTCGTCGGGATATATGACCAGCACCTTCAGCCTTCCATGCTCGGCAAGCTCGTTAAGCATGGGCGACGAGATTATCTGCTCGCGCACATAGCGGCACATCGGGCACCCGGGATTGCTTATGAACAGCAGCAGATAGTCGGACTCGATGTCGTGCATGCGGCCCGTGCGGCCCGAAGCCAGCGTGTAAACGAAGTCGTTGGCCTCGTGTCCGATGCGGTTCTGACGCGCTATTTCCAGATCGTAGCCGTAAGGTATCTTCTCGTATTCGTCGAGCAGGTCGCTGCCAACAGCCGCCTCCAGCACCGGAATGTAGAGTTCGTCGTCGCGCATCGGCGAATTGGGGTCGTGAAGCACCTTTTCGGCAAGCATCATGAAATAGCCGAACATCCGCTTCGATGTGCCGGCCTTGGCCATCAGACGCGACATCGACCCGAAGGCCAGCGAATCGGGAACATAGTTCGAGACATACACAGCCAAAGCAGTAAGCATGCGCACGGTATCGACCTCGGCGATGAAAAGCGTATCGGCAAAATCGAAACGGTCCCAGTAGTGCTCGTTCATGTAGGCCGCCCTGTCCTCGGGCGAAAGTGTCGACGGCACCAACGCAGGAATGAAGATACGCTCCTGCCCGTATCCGCTTTTCTTCCCGTCGGTTCCGGCCGCAGCGCTGCCGCCACGTGTCCCGCATGACGCAAGCCCGACCGCCATGACGGCAGCTGCCGCCAATATGAATGAATATATCCTGCCCATAAAAGAAAAACAATTTGTTCTTAATCCGTAATCGCAAAGTTAGAAAAACAATGCGTAATGTCGTACACGCTGCCGCCGTTATTTCGACATACGCAGGCGAAGGTCCGAAATTTATGCAACTGCGCTGATTAATTCGAAAGTCCGAAGTATTATAGCGACGAATTTTACTACCTTTGCGATGATATTGCCGCCGACAGAACAACAGCGGCGAATATCGGTCCAGTTTGAAACACCTAAATGCTTAATTACATGAAAATATTTCGTAAGGTTCTCGAATCGGCCCTGCTGCTCGCGGCAGCGGCATGTACGGCATGCGGCGGATCGAAAGTCGAGCGTGCCGAGATCCGCGACATGGTGCTCATATACGACGGAGGCGACCATCGCAAAATCGACTGGAACAAACAGCAGTTCGCCGCATACGTGGCCACCGACCCGCAGGACGGCAGCCGTCCCGAATGGTTGTTCGACGGCTATCTGTTCCTTGAGATCATCCGCTCGCAGGACCGCGGATTCGCTTCGGGATACCGGGCGCACGGAGCATGCAAGGAGGATTGGATCGGACTGATCGACCAGTATCTGTCGCCCGACCGCGACATAGCCGCGCTGAACGACTGCGTAGGCGAGATGCGCGAACGTATCGGCGGAAAGTTCCACCGCCGCAAAATCGTGCTGTCGCTGCCCGAGCCGCTGCCAAGACAGACCGACTGGGGCGAGATAGACGGACGCAGGCTCGACTTCAACGACGATGCCGACCGTGTGGCGGCGTGCAAATGGTACATCGATCTGCTGATCGAACGCTTCGGCAGCGCAGGACTCGACAATCTGCAGTTGTGCGGATTCTACTGGCTGGCCGAGGAGGCCACCAACACCCGCACGTTCGTAAAGCAGGTGTCGGACTACATCCACGAGAAGAGACTCGATTTCTACTGGATACCCTATTTCAAATCCGACGGCTACGACCAGTGGCGGCAGCTCGGGTTCGACCACGCCTATCTGCAGCCCAACCACTTTTTCAACAACGCCATACCCGACTCGCGGCTCGACGAAACGTGCCGGCTGGCCGAGGCCGCCGACATGTCGCTCGAAATGGAATTCGATGAAAACGCAATGGAGAGTGCCGGACGCGGCCCGCGCATGACGGCCTACATCGACGCATACGAGCGCAACGGCATATTCGACACCCGCAATCTGGCCTACTATCAGGGCAACGACGCATTCCACCGGCTGAAGAACGGCAGCGAGCACGACCGCGCACTCTACGACCGTCTGGCCCGCATAATAGCACGCCGTCAGAAGGAGTTCTATTCCGGACGATAACAACAGCGATACACTGTTCTTGCCGTCCGACAGCTGTCCACAAAATATGTATCGGACGCAACGTCCGCCGACATAAAACGACGGCCGGCCAATATGGCCGGCCGTCGTTCATTCAGGCCCACGGGCCACACGGATCAATACTGATCCTGCACCTCGTTGATAAGGGCGACGTCGCTTCCCTCCGAGTTGGCGATGTACGTCTCGGCGGCGGCGATGTATGCCTCGCCCATCTTGAGCATAAGGCGGGTATCCGAAGCATACTCGGGCACCTCGCTGCTCTGGCGGGCAAGCAGGTAGGTCATGATGATGTAACCTACGCTCTCGACCAGACGGCGGGCATGGAAATCCTTGTAGGCGGGGAACTCGCGGTTGATGGTCTCCACACGCTCGATCATGGCCTTGACACGCTCGGTCAGCGCCGCCAGCTTGGCGACCACGGGCTGCATCTGCTCGCTGTACTCAAGCTCGGCATAGCGGGCGATCTGCTCCATGAACGTACCCTTCGTCACGGCGTTGATAGCCGCCACGACCTGCAGCTGCGAGGTACCCTCGTAGA
>CAZFIN010000016.1:0-30396 GCA_964519525.1 uncultured Alistipes sp.
GCCGAGTTCGGCGCGGTGTTCGGCGCCGAGCGCGGCGACGATGCCCGACCAGTCGCGTGCGCCGAAGTAGTCGTCCACCTCGGGGATTTCGGCGCGCAGCTCGTCGGCGTAGCGCTCGCTCAGGCAGCCTATGACGAACAGCCGTGATATGCGTCCCTCCTGCTTGGCGCGCGCGGCGTTGAGTATGGCGTCGATGCTTTCGCGTTTGGCGTCGCCTATGAATCCGCATGTGTTTATGACCACGGTGTCGGCGTCGGTGCGCTGGCTGTCGAACACCACCTTGTACCCCGATGCCGCAAGCTGCGCCATCAGATGCTCGCTGTCGACCGTGTTCTTCGAGCACCCGAGGGTTATGACGTTGATCTTCTTCACTTCTGACTATTTTTCACCGAAAAGTGCGTCCACGAAGTCGCGGCGGTCGAACATGCGCAGCTGGTCGATGCCCTCGCCGATGCCGATGTAACGCACGGGAATGTGGAACTGGTCGCTGATGCCTATCACCACGCCGCCCTTGGCCGTACCGTCGAGCTTGGTGATGGTGAGCGAGGTGACCTTCGTGGCCTGCGTGAACTGCCGCGCCTGCTCGAAGGCGTTCTGGCCCGTCGATCCGTCGAGCACGAGCATCACCTCGTGCGGGGCGTCGGGAATCACCTTCGACATGACGTTGCGTATCTTGGTGAGCTCGTTCATCAGACCTATCTTGTTGTGCAGGCGTCCCGCGGTGTCGATCAGCACCACGTCGGCTCCGTTGGCCACGGCCGACTTAAGCGTGTCGAACGCCACCGAGGCGGGATCCGACCCCATCTCCTGACGTATCATGGTGGCTCCGGCCCGCCCGGCCCACACGGCGAGCTGGTCGATGGCGGCGGCGCGGAATGTGTCGGCGGCGCCGATGTACACCTTGCGGCCGGCCTTGGTGAGCTGTGCGGCGAGCTTGCCTATCGTCGTGGTCTTTCCGGCGCCGTTGACGCCCACCACCATCATCACGTAAGGCGTGCCCTCCTTCACGTCGAGTCCGAAATCCTCGGCCGAGGTGTGCGACTCCTCCAGCAGCGACGCTATCTCGTCGCGCAGGATGGCGTTCAGCTCCGATGTGTTCATGTACTTGTCGCGCGCTATGCGCTCCTCGATGCGGCGTATGATCTTCACCGTGGTCTCGACCCCCACGTCGGAGGTTATGAGCACCTCCTCCAGATCGTCCAGCACCTCGGCGTCCACCTTCGAACGGCCTGCCACGGCGCGCGCCAGTTTCGAGAACAGCCCCGTCTTGGTCTTCTGGAGACCCTCGGCCAGCTCCTGCCGTTCGGTCTGCGACGGTTCGGCCGGCTGTGCGGACCCGTTATCCTGTCTCTTCTTGAAAAGATCGAAAAATCCCATATCTGCTGCGGTTGCGTAAAGTTGAATTCCATTCTTCGTTTTCTCGCCTCGGCATAGCTTGAACTGCGTTCGGCCCTGCCCTCGGCTTATCGAAAACGATATGTTTATTAATTCACAAAGTTACGTTTTTTTTGCGTTACGGCCAAATATTGAACCGCCGATCGCGTTCGTAAGCGCCGGCGGGCCGTCACGCCGCATTCCGCCGTCCCGCCTTGCGGCCGGTGCGGCCGTCGGTGAAGACCTCTCCCGCCGGCAAACACAAAAGGCGTCCCACCGATGCGGGACGCCTTTTGTATTAAGCCGCGCTGATTGCCGAAATGGCCGCCGGCCTAATGCAAAAAACTATTTTTCAGCGAAGTATGCCTTGATGTCGGCCTCCTCAAGAACGTTCTGCTCCTTGAATACGTAGGCACCGGTCTTCTCCGACTTAACCATCTTGATGCACTTGGTGTACTTCTTGTTAGTACCCGTCTTAAGTGTTGCAACTACTTTCTTTGCCATAATTTACCGTATGTTATTTGATTTCACGATGCAGGGTCACCTTCTTCAGATAGGGATTGTACTTGCGACGCTCCAAACGATCGGGTGTGTTCTTCTTGTTCTTGGTGGTGATGTAACGCGACATGCCTGCTACGCCGCTCTCCTTCTGCTCGGTGCACTCAAGTATCACCTGAACTCTGTTGCCTTTCTTTGCCATTTGTCAGTGCGTTTTTAGTAAACGGCCTTGGGTGCGGCAGCCTCTTTCAGCGCTGCGGCCAGACCTTTCTTGTTAATAGTTTTCATTCCGGCGGCGGTAACCTTCAAGGTAAACCAGCGGCCCTCCTCCTCAGACCAGAAACGCTTCGTCTTCAAATTGGGATTGAACTTGCGCTTGGTCTTACGGTTCGAGTGAGAGACATTGTTGCCAATCACTGCGCTCTTGCCTGTAATCTCGCAAACTTTCATTGTTCTGTGTTTTGTTTAATTGGTCCACCCTCACAACAAGGGTGTGCAAAGATAATCAAAATTTCCCAAAGACCAATCGCGCGACGCTATTTTTTAGGAGATTGTATGTGCCTGACGGCGGCGCCCGGTTTTCGCGCCGCCGCTCCGGTCGCTCTCCGCCGCCTCATGCCGGTCCGCGCTGCCGCTTTCGGTGCGTTGGCGGCGATTGCCGGCGGACCGCCCGCGCCGCATGCCGGTCTCGTGTTTCGGGCCGTGCGGCCGGAGCCGCGGGCTTCGGGGCGGCTTTTTGTGAAAAAGTTGTTGAGAATACTAAGAAAAATGCACCTCGCCGAGTCTCGCTCGACTTCCATGTGTGGCCATTTTGGCAACAAAGTGTGGCCGTTTCGTCCACAAAGTGTGGCCAAATTGGCAACAAAGTGTGGCCAAATCGGCCGCACAATTATAGTGTGTCTTGTTTGAATTGTCGGTAATTTTGTTTCGAAAGTAACAGACCCTTTGAAGCGACAGTGTCGTTCGTGCGGTCTGCAACCGCTGCTACACCTAAAAAATATGACATCAGACTCTTCGGAATACATTTCAAAGGGGAGGGGATTTTACGATCCGCTCCCCGTCTTGGCAAACGGCGGCCCGGCCGCGCGGCTTTTAGGCCGGAGGAACGTCGCTCCCGTCGTGCTTCCGCCGCAGCGGACCGCATGCGGTGAGCGCACCCGGCCCGGAATGCGGCGCCGGTCGGTCGGACAACAGACTACCACTTACCTTAATTTTATATAATATGAAGAAAAAACTACTATTGTGTGTGCTTCTTTGCGGTTTGGCGGCGATCCACACGCAGACTTTCGCCAGAAGGGCGGACCGGTCGGCGCGTGCGGAGGTTTCGCAACAGAAGAAGCAGGTATCAGGGCGTGTCCTTGATGAGAACGGCGATCCGCTGGCAGGAGCCACCGTCGCCATTAAGGGTACCACCACGGGAGCCATCACCGGTCCCGACGGGCGGTTCACCCCGCTCACCGTGTCGGACAACGACATGCTCGAAGTGTCGTTCGTGGGTTATGCCGATCAGACCGTTGCGGTCAAGGGCAAAACCGAAATCGAAATCAAGATGGTGCCCAATCAGGAGGCGCTGGACGACGTTGTCGTAGTGGCCTTCTCGACCCAGAAGAAGGAGTCGATCGTGGCCTCTATCGAGGCTGTGAACCCCAAGGAGCTGAAGGTGCCGTCGAGCAACTTCACCACCGCGCTCGCAGGCCGTGTGCCGGGCCTTATCTCGTATCAGACGAGCGGCCAGCCCGGACAGGACAACGCGACGTTCTTCATCCGAGGCGTGACCACCTTCGGTTACGCGCAGAGCCCGCTCATCCTTCTCGACGGATTCGAGGTTACGGCGAACGATCTGGCGCAAGTGGAGCCGGACAACATCGAGTCGTTCTCGATCATGAAGGATGCGACGGCTGCCGCGCTGTTCGGATCGAAGGGTGCGAACGGTGTGATCTCGGTTGTCACCAAGCAGGGTAGGGAAGGTTCGCTCACCGTGTCGTTCCGTCACGAGTCGAAGTTCTCGACCCCCACGCAGCTGCCTTCGATGGTGGACGGTATATCGTACATGCGTCTTTACAACGAGGCCCAGTACAACGACAACCCCGTTCTGGCTCCGCGCTACACGGCACAGAAGATACAGAACACCATCGCCGGTCTGAACCCCATGGCCTATCCCAACATCGACTGGTATGACGAGATGTTCAAGAACGTGGCCTACAACCAGCACTACACCCTCAATGCGAGCGGCGGCGGCAAGATGGTGCGCTACTATGCGGCCATCACCTACGACAACGATACCGGTGTGCTGAAGGAGAACCGTCTGAACAACTTCAAGAACAACATCGACATCAACCGTTTCAACATTCTGGCCAAGGTCAACATCAACCTTACCCGCACCACGCGCGGCGAGGTTAACATCAACTCGGTATTCCGCGACTACACGGGTCCGTTCGTCAACGCCGACGACATATTCAAAAGCGTGATGGCCGGTAACCCCGTGGAGTTCCCCAAATACTTCGAGCCCGACGAGAAGTATGCCGGCATGAAGCACGTGCTGTTCGGTTCGGACGCCTCGAACTCGATGACCAACCCTTACGCGCAGATGGTGAAGGGTTACAAGGACGGATTCGAGAGCACCATCACCTCGCAGTTCACGCTGGAGCAGGATCTCGACTTCATCACCCGCGGCCTTATGTTCAAGGGCAAGGCTTCGATCTCGACCTACAGCTCGTATTCGAGCAAGCGCAGCTACGATCCCTATCTCTACTCGCTCGAGTCTTACGACGAGTTCTCGGACACCTACGTGCTGGCCCAGTCGCACGAGGGTACCGAGGTGCTGGGCAATCCCGACACCTCGCGCAACGCCAACGCCCACACCTACTACGAGTACGGTCTGCACTACAACAACGTGTTCGGCGACAAGCACGACGTGGGCGCAATCGTGATCTACACTCAGGAGGAGGACAAGAATACCAACGGCGGCTCGACCATTCAGGAGACACTGCCCGCCCGCAATCAGGGCCTTCGCGGCCGATTCACCTACTCGTTCGACAGCCGCTACATGGCCGAGCTTTCGATCTCGTACAACGGTTCGGAGAAGTTCGACCGCTCGAAGCGCTGGGGTTTCTTCCCCTCGGTCGGCGTGGGTTACATGATCTCGAACGAGCGCTTTTGGGAGCCCGTGAAGAACGTATTGCCCAAATTCAAGTTCAAGTATTCGTGGGGTAAGGTCGGAAACGACAACATCGCCAGCGCGGCCGACCGTTTCTTCTTCCTGTCGGACATCGCATTCGGCGGCAGCGGCTACCGCTGGGGCCAGACCTTCACCAACAACTACGGCGGCTACACCATCTCGCGTTACGCCAACCCCGACATCCAGTGGGAGATCGCCGAGAAGCAGAACGTGGGCGTCGAGTTCAACCTCTTCAATCTGGCCGACGTTCAGGTGGAGTACTTCACCGAGAACCGTTCGAAGATCTACATGGCGCGTCAGGACCTGCCGCCCTCGATGGGTCTTGCAGCTGGCGTAGGCATTTACGGCAACTTGGGTGAGGTGAGCTCGAAAGGTATCGACGCTTCGGTCGACATCAAGAAGTCGATCAACAAGGATCTGTTCATCACCGGACGTTTCAACTTCACCTACGCACACGGCCAGTACAAGGTAGCTTCGGAGCCTACCTACGAGCACACTCCGTGGCGCAGCAAGGTGGGTTATCCCGTGACGCAGACGTGGGGTTACATCGCCGAGCGTCTGTTCATCGACGCGGCCGACGTAGCCAACTCGCCCACGCAGAGCTTCGGCACCACGCAGGCCGGTGACATCAAGTACAAGGATATCAACAACGACGGTAAGATCTCGGAGGACGACCTCGTGCCCATCGGTTACCCGACCACTCCCGAGATCAACTACGGATTCGGTTTCTCTATCGGCTGGAAGGGCTGGGATCTCTCGACCTTCTTCACCGGTCAGGACCGCGTGTCGTTCGTGATCAACGCCGGCGCCATCGCGCCCTTCACCGGCTACCGCAACGCCATGAAGGCCATCGCCGACGACCACTGGAGCCCCAATAACCCGGTGTCGGATACGTTCTGGCCCCGTCTGTCGGCCGGCAACAACGCCAACAACACGCAGACCTCTACGTGGTGGCTGCGCAACGGCGCGCTGGTCCGCATGAAGAGTCTTGAGTTCGGTTACTCGATCGAGCACAGCGGCATTCTGAAGAAGACTCCGTTCAAGGCCTGCCGTATCTACTTCTCGGGATCGAACCTGTTCAAGATCTCGAAGTTCGACCTGTGGGATCCCGAGATGGGCCGCAACGGTCTGGCATATCCGCTCCAGCGAGTATTCAGCTTGGGTCTGCAATTAACATTATAAAAAACATACACAGCAATGAAAATACGTAAAATATTCATATCGGCCGTGATGGCTGTCGGACTCGCGGGGTGCGGCAACTATCTCGACATAGTGCCCGACAACACGGTCGATCTAAACAGCATATTCGAAACCAAGGACAAGGCATACAACGCGCTTGCCGACGCCTATTCGTTCATGCCCAACGTGGAGGCTTTCCACAACTCGCCGTCGATGATGGGCGACGAGTGGATCGGCCGTCTGGACTCGGGCGTGGCCAACGTGCGCAGCTATTGCCGCGGCCTTAAGGTCATGCGCGGCTGGAACAACTCGTCGGATCCCATTCTGGGCTTCTGGGGTGGCTACGGCCTGCCCGGCAACCAGAACCTCTACGAGGGAATCCGCAGCTGCAACATCTTCCTTTCGGGACTGGGCGAGGACATCCCCAACTTCTCGGTCGAGGAGCGCAACGACTGGATCGCGCAGGTCAAGATACTGAAGGCCTACTACCACTTCTATCTGCTGCGTATGTACGGTCCCATCATCATCATGGACACCAACCTCGAACCCAACGATCCCATCTCGACCATACAGCAGCCGCGCCGCACGGTCGAGGAGTGCTTCCAGTACATCCTCGGTCTGATCGACGAGGTGCTCTACAATGCCGACGGCACCGAGAAGAACGATCTTTATGAGACCCGCAACAGCCTGTTCCTCGGTCAGGTCGACCGTGTGATCGCCAAGGCGCTCAAAGCTAAGATCCTGCTTTTCCGCGCCAGCCCGTTCTTCAACGGCAACAGCGAGTTCTACAGCACGTTCCGCAACAAGGAGGGCGTACACTATTTCCCCCAGACCTACGACAAGGAGAAGTGGAAGGATGCTCTGGACGCCATCGAGATAGCCATCTCGGCCGCCGAGGCTCAGGGCAAGAAGCTCTACGAGTACACGGGTCAGCCCAAGTTCTGGGATGTCGAGGATTTCCAGAACTCGGAGATCATGAAGTACTGCTACAACAACCGTTTCTCGATCAACGATCCGTGGAACAGCGAGCTGATATGGGGTTTCTCTAACCTGATGTACACCGGCGCCGGCAGCTTCTCGCACGGTTCGCAGGTCCGCGGCGACGCCGACAACCCGGGCAACGCCTCATTCTCGTACCAGTGGGTCGGCTCGACCTACCGCATGACCGAGCGCTTCTACTCGCGCAACGGCGTGCCCATCGACGAGGACAAGACGTTCCCCTACGAGCGCCGTCACGAAGGCGTGACCATTCCCGACGACAACTATCACCGCGGCTACATGCAGGCCGGCGAGAAGACCATCCAGCTTCACCTCAACCGCGAGCCGCGTTTCTACGCATGGGTGGCCGTCGACCGCTGCATATGGCGTACGTTCGACACCCGTCTGAACATGATGATGCGCAGCGGCGAGTTCCCGGGCGGACGTCAGAGCAACCACGCCACCGACTACTACTGGAGCGGTATAGCCGTCAAGAAGTATGTGCATCCCGAGTCGAAGAACGGTGCATGGCAGCGTGTGGTTAACTTCCCCTATCCGCTTATCCGTATGGCCGACCTCTATCTGGCATATGCCGAGGCCTACAACGAATACTACGGTCCCGACCAGAAGGCTTACGACAAGATCAACGCCGTGCGCCGCCGTGCCGGTCTGCGCGATGTCGAGGATGTGTGGAACGACGGCTCGATCGTGACCAACGTGGGCAAGCACAAGACGCAGGACGGCCTGCGCGACATCATCCAGACCGAGCGTCTGATCGAGCTCTCTTACGAGGGTCAGAGCTACTGGGACATCTGCCGCTGGAAGCGCGGCGAGGAGTTCTACACCACCCCCATTCAGGGCTGGTACGCTCCCGACGGCGCTACGTTCGACGACTTCTTCGTTCTCACCACATGGCAGCAGCGCGAGTGGACTACGCCCAAGAGCTACCTGTTCCCCATTGCCGACGCCGAGATCAACAAGAATCCGAATGTGGACCAGAACCCGGGCTATTAACATGTTCAACACAAAAAATTTCGAAAGATTATGAAATTGAAATCAAATATTCTGCTTATGGCATTCGCGGCCCTCGCTCTGGCCGTAGGCTGTAAGACGGAGAGCGACACGGCGAGGGACACCGAGGCTCCGGGACCGTTGAGCAACGTGACGTTCACTCCCCTCAACGGAGGCGGTTACTTCAAGTACACCATCCCCGCCGACGAGGACTACCTCTATGCGCGCGCCGAGTATTCGACCGATGCCGGCGAGACCATCTCGAAGACCAGCTCGGTATATGCCGACAGCCTCGTCATCGAGGGACTCGGCTCGGTGAAGGAGTACGAGGTACGGCTGTATGCCGTCGACCGCTACTCGAACGAGTCGTCGCCCGTGACGATGAACGTGACTCCGCTGGAGCCTCTGGTGAATGCGGCGTTCGCTACGCTGAACGTTTATGCCGGATTCTCGTCGGTGGTGGTCAACATGGAGAACCCCAACGAGCAGCCCATCGACATCTACGTCAACCTCAAGGGCAACGGTTCGGAGGCGCTGAAGGTGTACACGTCGAACAAGGCCGAGGAGCGTATCTTCATTCAGGGCCTTGAGGCCACTCCCTACGAGGTGTCGGCCTATGTCGAGGACAAGTACGGCAACCGCACGGAGTCGAAGAGCTTCGGTTCGATAACCCCGCTTACCGACTACAAACTGGACAAGACTCCCTTCTCGTTCCTGCGCGACCAGTTGCTCTACGGCGACAAGTGGGACTACACCGAGCCTACGTGGGAGAAGCAGACGCCCAAGGAGGAGTGGAAGACCATCTACAGGCAGGACAGCATGAAGAACGCAATGGAGTCGCGTTTCGAGGGTCACATCAACAAGTTCTGGGACGACATGGTCGACGAGAACGCCAGCTACTCGCTGAACTATTTCCATTCGGGAACCAGCTATCCGTTCTCGTACTTCATCGACCTCGGCCGCGAGGTGCAGATCAGCCGTATGCGTCTGTGGATGCGTAACAGCTACAAGTGGACCACCTATACGCCGAAGACCTGCGAGATATGGATCAGCAACGACAAGACCCCCGAGGACGGCATACTCGACGACTGGGAGTATGTGGGCACCTACACCATCAACAAACCGGTGAGCGACAGCGATGCCAACCTTGAGTTCCGCGACGGTTCGGAGTTCTGGATGTATCCCGAGAATCCCAAGTTCACCCGCCCGTTCCGCTATCTGCGCTACAAGGCAACCAAGGACTGGAACAACGGTACGATAGGCTGTATGTCGGAGATCACGCTCTACGGACAGGAAGTAAAATAACCAATAAAACACACGACTTATGAAATTGAAATTATTCGGAACGCTCCTTGCCGCGCTCGCCGCAGCCGTCGGGTTCAGCTCGTGCGACAACATGGATGCGCTCTATATCCAATACCTTCAGGAGCAGAACTACTCGGGAAAGATCTCGAATCTGCAGGGTCAGTCGGGTACGGGCCGCGTGATACTCACATGGACAAACCCCGAGGATCAGATCTCGAAGAAGATCAAGATCGTATACGGCGACGAAATGGACCGTCACGAGAAGGTGTTCGAGACGCTGGTCAACGAGGCCTCGATCGACGGACTCACCTCGAGCGCATACGAGTTCACGGTGTACACGATGGACGCCTATGACAACCTTTCGGTGCCTGTGTCGATAAGCAAGACGCTCTACACCCAGTCGCACATCAACAGCATGGAGCCTCCCCGCTGCCTGCTTACCAAGGTGGTGACACCCGCTGCCGCCGATGAGGCCGCCGACGAGGGCGAAGAGGGTGGGGAGAACACTCCCGCGGAGGAGAGCTACACCTACACGCTCACCTTCGCCGGTCTGTGCAACTCGATGATGATGTTCGGCGGCGAGCTGGAGTACACCATCCGCGATACGGACGGTTCGTACACCCACAGCGACTCTTACTCGGTGACCATCGCGGCCAATGCCCTCCAGAGCAAGTACATAACCAAGGCGTTCAAGGAGCTTGAGCTGGTCGACGGCCACACCTACGAGATCGAATACTCGTTGAAGGTATACCCCGCCAATCTGGCGAGCGTGGGTACCGACGGCGCATATTCGTACACCGCCAAGTCGATCGACCTGACGACTATGACCAAGACCGTTACCGTAGCTCTGTAATATCGGGAGTAATCTGTCTATCGCAACCGGCGGCCCGCATAAGCGGGCTGCCGGTAATTTTTTTGCGGCGATCTGTGCGACTTCGCACCTTGCCGGGTTCTCCGTCCGCCGATTCGCTTGAGACGGGCTGTTGACGGAAAAACCCGCAGCGGCATGCTGCGGGTATGCTGGCGGGGAGTGCCGGGATGCGGAGATATCGGATGAGTACCGGCGGAAATATTGGGGTAGTGGTGAGAATGCCGGCGGCCGGTCACACTTCCACCAGACGGTGGCGGATGGCGTAGACGACGAGGCTCGCCGTGTTCTTGCAGCCGCTCTTCTCCAGAATGTTGGCGCGGTGCTTGTCGACCGTACGTTTCGAGATGAACAGGCGGTCGGCTATCTCCTGCGTCGACAACCCCTGACAGATGGCCACCAGAATCTCCAGCTCGCGGTCCGACAGCCGGTCCTGCTCGGCTATGCCGGCCGTAGCGTCGGGTGCGGCGGCTGAACGTATCGAGTGGGCGAGCGACTCCAGCAGCGACGCGCTGAAATAGGTGCCGCCGGCCGCGACGGTCTCCACCGCCTCGACCACCTCGTCGAACTCCGAGTCCTTGAGCAGGAACCCCTTGGCGCCGCTCGACATCATGCGCGAATAGTAGGCGTTGTCGCCGAACATCGACAGCGTGATGATCTTCAGGCCGGGACATACGGCCAGCGCCCGCTCCGACGTCTCGGCGCCGTTCATCTCGGGCATGGCGTAGTCCATGAACACCACGTCGGGCTGCGTCTGCGGCAGCATGGCGAGAAACTCTGCGCCGCTGGCGGCGTCGGCCACCACCTGAAAATCGGGCCGCGACGCGAGCAGCACCTTCAGTCCGTGCCGGAACAGCGAATGGTCGTCGACCAAAGCTATGCGTATCATATCTTTCTGTTTTTTCTGCGTTCGGGCCGCGCCACGGCGATGGCCGCAGGCCGTGCCGCGAGGCGGGTGGCTCCGCGCACGTTGACCTTCACCGAGGCGCACATGCCCTTGCCTTTGCCTTTCGACGAGCGTATGTCGAAATCGCCGTTGAGCGAGTTTATGCGCGAGCTGATGTTCGACAGCCCCATGCCGCAGTCCATCATGGCCTGCGGATCGAATCCGCATCCGTTGTCGGAGTATTGCAGTTCGAGTGTGTCGCCGCCCGACGAGAGCGACAGCCTGATCTCGCTGCACCCTGAGTGCTTGAGCGAGTTGGTTATCAGCTCGCACGCCACGCGGTAGATTATCACCTCTATGTCGGAGTCGTAGCGCTCGTTGCGCAGGTTGGTCATGAACGATATTCGCACCTTGTGCAGCGCCGTGGTGCGGTCGATGAAATTCTGTATTCCGCGCGCCAGTCCGAAATCGCTCAGCACGTGGGGCGAGAGGTTGTTCGAGATCTCGCGCAGCGAGCGCAGGGCTTCGTCGACCACGTAGAGCGTATTGTCGAATATCTCGCGCTGTTCGCGGCCCATGTCGCTGTGCGTGAGGGCCGACAGCGAGATCTTCGCCGACGAGAGCAGCGGGCCCAGTCCGTCGTGCAGCTCCTTCGAGAAGTTGGCGCGCGTCTTCTCCTCGGTGCGCAGCACGGCCGTGAGTATGCGTTTGTCGGTGAGCTGGCGGTGACGGTTCAGGCGGTCGATGTACACGAACAGCCGGTGCAGCAGCACTATGCCCAGCGATATGCAGAACGATACCGCAAGATCGAACCACACCATGGTGATTACCGGCATCGGGTGGCCGTAGGTGGTCCACAGCTGCAACAGCCGCTGCATGGCCAGCACCATGAATCCCACGATGAACAGTATCCAAATCGAGTTGTACTTCGTGCTGCGCACCATGCGTATGGCGAAGTACATGGCGATGAACTGGATGATGATCGCCAGATATAACAGAATCCGGATCATAATTTTATGACTTTCTTTTGTAACTGTTTCGCTTGTCGCTGCGCCGTCCGCTCCGCGGCTGCCGGAGCCGCGCATGCGCTCCTTTTTCCCGCGCCGTGCGGCGGTTCGCTCCGTTCTACTTCAGGATGTTCTCCAGGTAGGGCATGTGACCGTAGCTGGTCATGTCGACCTGCACCGGCACCACCGACACATAACCGTTTGACAGCGCCCACTCGTCGGTATCCTCCGCCTCGGGTTCGTAGTTGGTGTAGTTGCCCGTGAGCCGGAAGCACTGGCGGCCGTCGGGTGCCGTGTCGCCGAAGAACTCCTCGCGCCATATCCCGCGGCACTGGCGGCATATGCGCACGCCGCGGATGCTGGAGAGCGGTATGTCGGGTACGTTGACGTTCAGGCACAGCGGCCGTCGGCCCTCGTCGGCCCGCTCCAGCAGCGAGGCTATGATGCTGCGGGCGTAGTGCTTCGCGGCGGAGAAGTCGGCGTCGGGATCGTGGTCGGTGAGCGACAGCCCCACCGACGGGCACCCGTAGAAACTGCCTTCGATGGCGGCTCCCATCGTGCCCGAATAGAGCACGTTTATGGCCGAGTTCGAACCGTGGTTGATGCCCGAGATCACCAGATCGACGCGGCGTGGGCCGAGTATGTGGTCGAACGCCACCTTCACGCAGTCGGTGGGCGTACCCGAGAACGAGTATATCTCGGCGCCGCAGTCGCGGCTGCGCAGTTCGAGGAACAGCGGTTCCGAGATGGTTATGGCCTGACTGCGGCCGCTCTGCGGCGTGGCCGGCGCCACGGCCAGCACGTGCCCGAACTCGCGGGCCACCTCTATGGCTGCGGCGAACCCCTTCGCCGTGTATCCGTCGTCGTTGGTGACGAAAATAAGTCTGTCTCTGTTCATTCTCTGCGGCTTGCGGTGCGGCTCCCGCCGGCGGGGGCCGCCGTGGTTATTTCCCTTCGGCTTCTCATAGCAAAGGTAGGAAAATAATCCCGTTTTCCGCATGGCGCGGCACTTTTTATCGCGCCGTGCGGCAAAAGCCGCGCCCGACGGTTGCAGATGTGAAAAAATACCATTAACTTTGATCTTCGCTTGGCCCTGCTGCGGGTGCGTTGAAGGCGTGCCTCGGGGTACAGGCGCGGCGCGGTCTGCGGGCCACGCCCGGCGAAGAACCCAAACCGACCTGACGCACGGCCCTGCAACGGGCCCGGAGCGCCGGAAAAAACGATACAATATATGGAAAAAAGACATCTCTACGCCAAGAAGTACACCAACGCCGACTTCTACACCGACGGCAAGTTCAACGAGCAGGTGGCCAAGAAGGCTTTCCTCGACATGTTCGAATACTACGGCATACCGTTCACCCCGTTCCTCGAAGAGAATTTCTGGGTCGCCGACTTCGGTCTGGGCGATTTCGAGCATGTGGGCATGGGCGGCGTGTTCTGGATCAACAATCCCGACTACCGTTATTTCGGCCATGAGATATATCTGCTCCCGTCGCAGATGATCGTCGAGCACTACCATGTGCCCTCGGCATTCCCGGCCAAGCACGAGAGCTGGCAGGTGCGCTGCGGCAGCGTCTACAACTTCGGCATAGGCGAGCCCACGCCCAATCCGCCCGCGCTGCCCGCGAGCCAGAAGGAGCACATCACCGTGAGCAACTACCACGTTATGAACACGGGTGACATAAGCGAACTCAAGCAGCTGGAGTCGCGCCACTTCCTCATGGCCGGCGAGCAGGGAGCCATCGTCACCGAGTACGGCACCTATCACGACAACGACGGACTGCGTTTCACCAACCCCAAAGCAAAATTGTAAAGTATCAACCTGTAAAATATCAAACAGCCATGAGAACACTTAGCCATTTCGGCATCCCTACGGCCGAGAAGCCGGCCGAGGCCGCCTACATCGAGCCTCTGAAGGTTTCGGTAACCGACTACTCGAAGAGTCCCAACAAGATCGAGTTCCTCTATTTCGAGCCCGACAGCCCCATGCACCAGCTGATACAGACCCGTGCGCATGTGGCTTACGACGTGCCCTGCGTGAAGACGGCCGTCGAGGGCGCCACGATCCTGCTCGAGCCGCTCGACTGCGGCAACATGATCATCGCGTTCATCGAGGAGGAGGGCGTTGCCGTCGAGCTTATCGAACGGAAATAACTCCGACCCGTCATTATAACCGGTGCGTGCCATTACCATTGCGGGACGGCACGCACCGGTTGTCTTTTCCCGGCTGCGGTTCTGCTGTTACCTTTTGCCGGCCAAAAGGTAACAAACACATGTTTTTTGTAGTTTGATGAAAAAGCGCAGAACTATTGGGGGCGCCCGCGAATAGTACGCTGTGGAATCTGTAAAAGGAGGAAAAGAGTTGTTCGCAACTGCGCAATTTTTTTATTTTGGGAAAAAGTCTTATCTTTGTCATTGCGAACATTTATTAATCATAAACTTTAGTAATATGGTTTCAATTATCGGCTCCATATTGGAAGTATGTGCAGAGTTATTGGGGAGTACTCCCGCGAATAACACCGATTTTGAACTTACTAAAGTGATTGATTGTGTTCGCAGCTGCACGTTTTTTTATTTTTATATGCGAACACAATCAATCATCGTCAGCGTTCCGACGCCGACCGGCCGAAAGGCCCGATTCCTCCGGCGGTTTCCGCCGTGCCACGATCCGTTAGGTCTCCATTTCCATCCGCCCGATTAACAGACAACTGTTAATCCGCTTCTTTGTTCTCTTTGTTGCGCCCGGCGCGCGATAAGGACAGCCATTCTATTGTCCAATAACAAACATTAAATTGAAAACACAATGGAAACGACCAAGACAATACCTGATGACACGGTTACGACTCCGGCCGCCGACCTGCTGTACGACCCCGCCGAAGCGGCGCGTATAGTGTACCACCTTACGGACGGCTATTTCGATCCGGAATACATTCTGCTCTTCGGCAAACTCGCCGGCGGCACGGCGCACAGCGACGCTATGGCATACGATCTTATGGTAGTCGTGCGGGAACCTGCCGGATACGACTGGATTCAGGCCAAACGCATCCTCCGCTACCGCATGCCTTACAACCGCCGGAAGATCACTTATATTAACATCTATATCGTACCGTTGAACTGCGTGGAGTCGGCACCGACGCCGTTCATTCACTTCGCCCATGCGCAGGGACATGTGCTGTACAGCAACGAACGATGCTGTTTCCGCCGTCCGCGGCGGCCCGTCAATTTCGCACGTGCGTTCGCTGACGCGAAGTCCCATTACGACACTTTCCGCACGCTTGGCAACGACTTGCTGGAGCAGGCGCGGGATTCGCTGGCCGGAGGGCGTAACATTCGTCTTGCCGCACAGTTCACGGCGCAGGCGCTCGTGTACTTCTACCATACGCTGTATTACGTCTATCACGGCACGGAGTTCGGCATTCACGATCCGGTGGTGATGCACGACCGGATGCGCACGCTGTCGGTACGGCTTATGCTTACGTTCGACGACAGCCACGTGGAGGGCATTTTCACCCTTCCGCGACTGAAGGCGGTGTTGATGAAGAGTGCCTACTCGGTGGAATTCGACATGTCGGAACCGGAACTCGAACAGCACATGGAGCGTGTGTGCCGTGCGGCCGGCATCATCGAGCAGTGCGCCGGCCGGAGGCTGGAGCTGTACAAGGAGCTGGGCGGGCGGTGACGGCCGGTGAGGTCTGTCATGACAGCCGGCCGGCGTCGCCGCGTCCGGAGCATGGTGTCGTCCGGCATGCCCCTCCACGGTACCGTCCTCCGCGGCCTCGCGGCCTTCTATTACAAACCGAAAGCGGATGTGTCGAAAGACGCATCCGCTTTGTTATCAGGTATGAGGAAGGACCTTAGATGGCCTTCGTGTCGTAGAGGATCTGGTTCACCTTGCGTACCGCGGCGGCCGAAGCGGCGAACTTCTCGGCCTCGTCGGCGGTGAGGTCGATCTTCACGATCTTCTCGATGCCCTTGCGGCCGATGACGGCGGGAACGCCGATCATGATGTCCTCCTGACCGTACTCGCCCTCAAGATAGCAGCTGCAGGGGATTACGCGTTTCTGGTCGCCCAGCACCGATTCGACGACCGATGCTGCCGCGGCACCCGGAGCATACCATGCCGACGTGCCCAGCAGGCCCGTAAGCGTGGCGCCGCCCACCATGGTGTCGGCAGCCACCTGTGCCAGTTTCTTCTTCGAGATGAACTGCGAGGCGGGAACACCCTTTACCGTGGCCTTCGAAACCAGAGGTATCATGGTGGTGTCGCCGTGGCCTCCGATCACCATGCCGTCGACGTCGTGGATGTTGGCGCCTGCGGCCTTGGCCAGATAGCAGCGGAAACGCGACGAATCGAGCGCGCCGCCCATACCTATCACGCGGTTCTTGGGCAGTCCCGTCGATTTAAGCGTGAGGTAGGCCATGGTGTCCATGGGATTCGACACGATGACGAAGATGGCGCGGGGCGAGTTGGCCAGCGCCTGCGAAACGACGCTCTTGACGATGTTGGCGTTGGTGCCGATCAGCTCCTCGCGCGTCATGCCGGGCTTGCGGGGAATGCCCGAAGTCACTACGATCACGTCCGAATTGGCCGTCTTCTTATAGTCGTTGGTGCAGCCCACCAGCTTGCTCTTCGAGTCGGTGGTGGCGGCAGCCTGATACATGTCGAGCATCTTGCCCTCCGAGAGTCCCTCCTTGATGTCGATCAGCACGATCTCGTCGGCTACATTGCGTGCGGCCAGTACATTGGCGCACGTAGCGCCTACCATGCCCGCGCCGATAACGGTTACTTTTGACATATTGTTCTCTGTTGCTTAAGTTTGAATTAGTGATTCGTGCCGGATTAACCTATCAGCGCGGCGTAGGCCTCGGGGGTGAGCAGCGAGTCGTAGTCGGCCGGATTGCTCATCTTGACCTTTACCATCCATCCCTCGCCGTAGGGATCCGAGTTTACCAGTGCGGGATCGGCATCCACGGCCTCGTTGAACTCGACCACCTCGCCGCCTACGGGCAGGAAAGCGTCGCTTACCGTCTTCACGGCCTCGATAGAGCCGAATACCTCGCCGGCGGCCAGAGTCTCACCTACGGTGGGAACATCGACGAATACTATGTCGCCCAACTGGCTCTGGGCAAAATCGGTAATACCGACATAGGCGAACTCGCCCTCGACGCGGCACCATTCGTGGTCGCTCGAATACTTCAGATTTGAAGGAACATTCATAATTTTAACTATGTGTTTGTTTGTGTGTAATCATTTCGTCCCGCGACAGCCGTTCTTTCGCCCCGGCATAGCCCGTACTCCCGTTCTGCCATGCGCACGGTCGGCGGAAACGTCCGTCCCGCGACAGCCGCCCCTCCTCTGCCGCCGGAACGGTGCAGTATGCAGTTCCGGTCCGGATACGGCGCACGGCGGCCGGTGCGGTTGTTTATACAAAGATAGCTGTTATTTTATATAACGGCAATTGTTTCGTTATTTTTTTAACACAAATTCGATCTCCTTGAACAGATAACTCCGTTCGCGGCCGTCGGAGTGCTCGACGCGCAGCGCTCCCGAAGGCTCCACACCACGAATCGTGCCGCGGAAGCGGCTACCGTCGGGCAGAGCGTACCAGTGCTGCTCGTCGCATCGGTAGAGCAGACGGTGATAGTCGGCCCGCAACCGCTCCACGTCGCCGTCGCGCAGTGCGGCGTAGCGTTCGGCGAGGTGTGCGCGCAGATGCTCCAGCACCTCCCGCCGGTCGAACGTGCGGCCGGTGAGGGTGGCCATCGACGCGGGGTTGGGCAGCGCCGGATCGAACACCGTCTGGTTGACGTTCAGACCGATGCCGGTGACGGAACGGTCGATGCGGCCGTTGCACAGCCGGTTCTCGATGAGCATGCCGGTTATCTTCCGGTCGCCTGCGTATATGTCGTTGGTCCACTTTATGCGCGCTTCGATTCCGTAGCCGCGCAGTGTGTCAGCCACGCCGAGCGCGGCGGCCTCCGACAGCAGGAACTGACGCTCCGGTGCGAGAAACCGGGGCCGGGTGACCACCGAGAACGTGAGGTTCTCGCCCTCGGCGCTGTGCCACGTGTGGCCGCGCTGTCCGCGGCCTGCGCTCTGACGCTCGGCCCAGATGATGTCGCCTTCGGCGTAGCGCGGGCCGGCGGCCTCGTCGTTGGTCGACGTGAGTTCTTCGAAACGGTATATCATCGTCAGTACAAATGGTTCTCGGCCATGTAGCGCCACAGCGGCGCGGCGTGCAGGCACTGCATGATGTGGTCGCCGTCCAGCAGTCCGCGCACGTCGTCGGTCGTCATGAGATGCACGCTTATGTCCTCGCCCGCCTCGGTGTTCTGTTCGGCCACGCGCTCGACGCCTTCGGCCAGAAAGGTGTACACACGGTTGGTGTGGTTGGTGGGATTGGGCGAGGTGACCATGTACTGCCGCCACTGTCCGCCGGCGTAGCCCGTCTCCTCCAGCAGTTCGCGCCGCGCGCTCTGTTCGGCCGTCTCGCCCTGTTCGCATGTGCCGGCCACAAGTTCGTAGTGCGTCTGACCCAAGGCGTGGCGGTACTGGCTTATCATGACGAACAGCCCGTCGGCTGTGCGGGCTATGACGTTGACCCAGTCGGGGAATTCGAATACGTACCACTCGGGAACCACGGCTCCGGTGGGCAGCTGCACGCTCTCGCATCGGACGGTGAACCACGGCCGTCGGGCGATGTAGCGGCTCGACAGTACGCGCCATGGGCGGTTTTCGGGCAGTTTCATGCTTTGCGTTATTTGCGTATGTTGTCGGTCGGCTCCGTTATACCGCTACGCCGAAGTCGCGCAGGGCGTCGTTGAGCGATGTCTTCTTGTCGGTCGACTCCTTGCGGCGGCCGATGATGAGCGCGCATGAAACGCCGTATTCGCCGGCGGGGAACTTCTTGTTGTAGGTTCCCGGAACGACCACCGACCGTGCGGGCACGTAACCGCGGTATTCGACGGGTTCGGCACCCGTGACGTCGATGATGTGCGTCGAGCCGGTTATCACGGTGTTCGATCCGAGAACCGCCTCGCGGCATACGTGGGCGCCCTCGACCACGATCGAGCGCGAGCCGATGAAGCAGTTGTCTTCGATGATGACGGGAGCCGCCTGCACTGGTTCCAGCACGCCGCCTATGCCCACGCCGCCGCTCAGGTGCACGTGTTTGCCGATCTGCGCGCACGAACCGACCGTGGCCCACGTGTCGACCATCGTGCCCGAGTCGACGTAGGCGCCTATGTTGACGTAGGAGGGCATGAGTATGGCACCTGGGGCTATGTAGGCGCCGTAGCGCGCCACCGCCTGCGGTACCACGCGCACGCCCAGACGGTCGTAGTCGTGCTTGAGTTCCATCTTGTCGTACCACTCCAGCTCGCCGCCGCGCATGGTGCGCATCTCCTGAATCGGGAAGTACATGATTATCGCCTTCTTGACCCATTCGTTCACCTGCCACTCGCTCTTTTCGAGGTCGACGGGTTCGGCGGTGCGCAGCGCGCCTTTGTCCACAGCCTCCACCACCTCGCGTATTGCTGCCTTCACGGCGGGGTCGGCCAGCATCTGACGGTCGGCCCACGCGCGTTCTACCGTTTGTTTCAGTTCGCTATACATAATCTTATATCCTGTTTTGTGGCGTAAAGATAAATAAAATTGTGAAATACGCTGCAAAAACAGGGGAACAGTCCGTCTTTGGGACCTGCAAAGTGCGGTAGCGGCCCGCGCGTGCCGGTTCTACGGGTGAACGGCAGGCGTTCCGTCGTCGGCTACGGAATGTATTCTGACCGGATCCGGGCCCTTGAATTCGTTGAAATAAAGGCAGATGTATCTTTGTGCATAACCGGTGGAGATTTGCCGTGCATTGCCGAACAGGTTGTCGATCCGGTAAAATACCACGATCGGATTATCGTCGGGATTGATTCCGGATAACCGGTTGTCGCGGGAGAGCTCCTCTTCGGGAATGTCGTAAGGATATACGATACCTACGAATGAATCCGACGTGGCCGTCATAAGATTCATTCTGTCCGACAGCGTTTCGTCACTTTCGAATAAGGGAACTATGAATCCCTCGCCCGTCTCCAGATTCCAGAAAATGTGGTTCAACTTCTTCCGGTAGTAGTGAAAAGCGGAACATCCCGTATTGTCGGTGAATATTATGCTCGATATGCCTTTGGTGTATTTGTCATCGTGGCCGACGTATTTCATGACATCGGAAAAATCGGTCGTTTCCGTGGGAATGTCGGCATGCGCATGCGGCAACCCTGAGTCGAGTATGTACTCGGGAACGGCGGTCCCGCCGCTTATTCTGTAAATGGTGTCGGATACGATGGACAGTATTCTCGTGCCTCTCCTGTTGGTAGCAATTTTGGGTTTGGGGGCGTAATGCGATATGCGGCTCCATTTGTAGGGGTGGTGCAGCAGCATGTTTTCGGTCTCGAATCGGCGGTCGGGATCCATTATCGCATAATAGTCGTTCAGTCCGGGGGAAAATATCAGGTTAGCGAGCACTTTTCCGTCATTCATGACCGACAGCTCGTAAGTTTGCGAGAACAGTTCGTTTATGTCGCGGATCTCGTTTATGCAGCGGCCGGTGCAGTCGTATGCGAGCAGTTTCTGCTGGTTGTGGTCGTAAACGAATATTTCGTCGGATTTCGGATCGACGAAAAATCGCGTTATCTGCAGAAACTCTTTCGGTCCGCGGCCCGACGGTTTCGACCGGGATACGAAATGTCCCTTTCTGTCGAATATGAAAAAGTTGTCATTATAGTCGAGCAGGTATATGAACCGCTCCGATACTATGATGTCCCGCACGGAGCCCACCAGTACCTCGCCGGATGTTTCGAGCGGCACTATCTCCATGTCGGCCGACAGCTCCCGGATGTTGCGTTTGGGCAGATCGGACAACGATATGACAGTCAGTCCGGTATCGTCGTGCGGCGGCTGCCGTCGGGCGCATTGTGTGAACGAGAGCAGGAAAACAAGTATCGGGACGAGTGATTTGTGCATAATCTACAAGTACTCTACGGTTTGGCTATCCATGCTTTGGCGCGGCAATTTACATTGCTCGGCGGGCAAATAAACACTCTGACGGAGCATCCTGATCGGGCTTCGGCTCCGAGCGATATTGTACGGCCGGCTCCGTTGCATAAAATCCGGCAGATGCGTCTTCCCGAATTCGGGCGATCCCAACATCTTCGGCCGGCATCTGACGGTCGGCCCGCGCGCGTTCTGTTGTTTCTTTGAGATCGTCGTACATATTTATTCGTGTTTTGTGCGGTAAAGATAGATAAAAATGCGTTGCCGGCGGACTGCGAATCCAAAAATTAATACCTTTGCATGCGAATAAACGAATATCTCGAAATTTATGAAAGTTTACAAGTTCGGAGGAGCCTCGGTGAAGAATGCCGACGGCGTGAGGAATCTTCGGCACATAGTCGAAGGCGAAGAGAATCTGTTTATTATCGTGTCGGCCATGGGCAAGACCACCAACGCGCTGGAGAGCGTGTTCGCGCACATGCAGAACGGCCGAAAGCAGGAGGCTGCCGACGAGATAAAACGGATCAGGGAGTATCACGCCTCGATCATCGACGATCTGTGGGGCGCGCATGTCGGGATCGACGAGGTGAACAGTCTTTTCGACCAGTTGCAGACCATAGTCGCCGACACGGTGTACCGCACGGCCGACGCCGAACTTTGGTACGATACGATAGTGGCCTACGGCGAGCTGATCTCGACCACCGTGGTGTCGAAGTACCTCGAACTCACCGGCGTGCGCAACCGCTGGATTGACATGCGCGCCGCGTTCGTCACCAACCAGCGCCACAAGGATGCCTATGTGGACATAAAGGTCTCGGAGCCGCGCCTGAAGGCCGCGACGGAGAACACCGGAGTAGGCGTGTTCGTGGGGCAGGGATTCATAGGCGCCGCGCCCGACGGCACCACCACCACGCTGGGCCGCGAGGGTTCGGACTATTCGGCCGCGGTGGTGGCCCACATACTCGACGCCGAGTCGATGAGTGTGTGGAAGGATGTGGACGGAGTGCTGAACGCCGATCCCAAGATATTCAGGGACGCGGTGAAGATCGACTCGCTGAACTATCTGGATACCATCGAGCTGGCTTACAGCGGTGCGCAGATCATACACCCCAAGACCATCAAGCCGCTGCAGAACAAGAGCATTCCGCTCTACGTGCGTCCGTTTGGCGACAAGTCGAAGCCCGGAACGGTGATAAACGGCGAGGCCGAGCATGTGACGCTGCCCATCATGATATACAAGCGCAATCAAGTGCTGCTGACGGTGCGCTCGCGCGACTTCTCGTTCGTTATGGAGGAGAAGTTCGCCGTCATATTCTCGCTGCTCGACCGTTTCCGCATCAAGACCAATCTGATCAACAATTCGGCCGTGGACCTGAGCCTCTGCGTGGAGTATTCGTGGCACATCGACGAACTGATAAAGGCTCTCAATGCCGAGAACTTCAGCGTGGAGAAGGTCGACGACGTGGAACTGCTTACCATACGCAACTACACCGACAAGATCTACGCCCGCTACGTGCTGGCGCAGGATCATCTGGTGTGCCAGCTTAATCCCACGTCGGTGCGCGTGGTGCTCCGCGAGGCGAGATTCTGACGCCGTTGGAAACATTCCGGACCGTCGCGTCATGCCCGGGTCCGTATGAAAAGGCTCCTGCCCGGCAGGGGCCTTTGTTATGTCCGCATGTATCCTGCCGCCGGATGCGGCGGGGAGCGGCGGCGGTTGCGGCTTCCGTCGCCGCGCCGCAACGCGAGGCCAAGGCGGATAGCTGCGATAAAAAAACGCCCGCCGGGATCGGCGGACGTTTTGTGTGTGGGCGGGACGGAATACCGGTCTGTCCTGCCGGCGGGTTATCGCATGGCTATCTCGGTCTGACCGATGAGACGGCCTTCGGTGTAGAGCTCCACGCGGTATGTGCCGGTGGTGAATCCGCTGCCGTTGTAGAATATTCTCACGGGCAGGTCGTCGTTGGCGTAGTCGACCGTACGCTCGGCCGAGTATATCTTCGACTCACCCTCGAACGGGAACGATGCCGCGCTGGGCGTCGAGAGCACATAGCCGTCGGGCGAGGTTATGCAGACGTAGATGGTCTTCGAACCCGGCTCGGCCAGTTCGTTGCCGGCCATCACGAAGTCCACGCACAGACGTGCCGCGTTCTTAACCCTCGTGACCTCCTTGCTCTTGGCGTTCATGGCGATCATGCTTATGTTGCGGGCGCGGATAACCGATCCCACACGCACCTTGTTGTTCAGCTCCTCGGCGCGCTCCTCGGCCATCTCGGCGCGCAGCTGGGCGGTCGAGATCTCCTTCTTGTAGCTGATGTTCTCCTTCACGAGCTTTTTGTTGAGCGTGTTGAGCGAGTCGATCTGACGTATGTAGCCCTGCATCACGGTGCGCAACGTTCCCACCTCCTTCTCGTAGGCGCGTATCTTGGCGTAGTTGAGACGGCGCTCGTTCTTGAGCTTCTCCATCAGCTCGTTGGCCTCTTCGAGGTTGGCGGCTATCGAGTCGTTCTGCACCTTCAGGTCGTCGAACGAGACTATCAGGCTGTCCAGATCGCCCTGAATCTTGTTGCGGTCCTGCTCCAGAAGCACGTATTCGGCCTGCTGCTGACGGTGTATGTTGAAATACAGCAGCGATAATGCCGCCAGAATGACCGCCAGAATGACGATGACTATGCGGTAGCCTCTGACGGCCTTGTTGTCCGACTGTTGCACGTCGTACTCGTCCTCGTACATCGAGTCGTCGTAATCGTTGTATTCCTCTCTCATGATAGTAGGTTTTATATTCCTTTGAATCTCCTCGCCATCCGTGCGGCGGCCGGCCTTGCGGCGGTCGGCGCGGGCAGTGACGGTTTGTTCACCACAAAGATAAGTTATTTTCGGCAATTACGCACCTTAATGCGCGGAATATTATCGCCCGGGCGGCGGCTTTGTGCCGGCGGCGCGGACTGCCGCACGGCATCACTTCCTGATGAAGCTGTCCATCGGGTATCGCAGCCCCTCGTACCCCGACAGATAGGCGCATACGCTGCCCACCTTTATGGGCGATTTTATGTAGAGCGGGATCTTGTTGCGGTCGTCGGAGATCCACACCTCGAACTCGGTGCCGTCCTTGAACGCGAAGCCGTCGGAGGTGGCTATCTTGCAGCGGAACTTTATGGTGTTGAAGCTGCCCAGATTCTTGATCTTCTTCACCTCGCGCCCCTCGTAGCGGAAACTCAGGTAGCGGATCGTGTCCTCCAGCACCATCTCCAGATCGCGCGCATAACCCTCCTTTATCAGTTCGTCGTCAACCGTGCGCAGGTTGAAGTAGAGCGATATGGCGTCCATGCTGCCTTCGGTGGTCTTCATGGTCCTGAACTTCTCGGGATTCTGGCGCGAATGCCAGCGCGTGTGGACGTTCATGTTGTGCCAGTCGAATATGTAGGTGCTTTGGAACGTGTAGTCGCCCTCGTGCCGGTCGCACTCGAACCGCCGAGTGCGCAGCGTGGCGGGGTCGACCCACACCGTGTAGGCGTCCTTCACCGGGAGTATCCAGCTGAAGGCCTTCGACGTCTGCCCGAATCCGTAGACCTTGTATGCCGGCATGCCGTCGAGCGTGGTCTCGGTGGTCTGCATCACCACTTTGGCCACCTCGGTGTTGGGGAACAGTTTGGCGCGGTAACTCATCCTGTAATGCAGCGTCTCGCCCGGGACGTAGAGCTGTGCCCGCACCGCCGTGGCGGCGAGCAGGAGGGTTATGGCGAGGATGGTTTTTCTTATCATGTCAATCGGGTTTTACGGTTGGGCCGGTGTGGCGGTATGTATTGAAAACGTTGCGGCGTGCGGGTTTATTGTGCGGCTGCGGGCGTCATGATATCATCGAGAAATCGAAACGTTTCTGACCCGTGTGGCGCGCCCGCAGAGCCCTCAGCGGGGCGTTCCCGGGTTTGGCGAGCGCCGGGTCGTCGTCGAGCAGCGCTATGGCCGCCTCCTTGGCCGTCTGCAACAGTTCGGTGTCGAGGGTCGGATTGGCGATCTTCAAATCGAATGCCACACCGCTCTGCTGGGTGCCGTTTATGTCGCCCGCGCCCCGCAGCTTCAGGTCGAGTTCGGCCAGCCGGAACCCGTCGTTGGTCTCGCACATGGCACGCAGGCGGGCCCGCGACTCGCGCGAGAGTTTCTCGCCCGTCATCAGTATGCAGTACGACTGTTCGCCGCCGCGTCCCACGCGGCCGCGCAGCTGGTGGAGCTGCGAGAGTCCGAAGCGCTCGGCCGACTCGATCACCATGACCGTGGCGTTGGGCACGTCGACGCCCACCTCGATCACCGACGTGGCCACCAGTATGTCGGCCTCGTGCTCCTTGAACTGGCGCATCGACTCCTCCTTGTCCTGCGGCTTCATCTTGCCGTGGCACACCGTCACACGGTAGTCGGGCAGCGGGAAGTCGCGGACGATGGATTCGAATCCGTCCTCCAGATCCTTGTAATCCATCGACTCCGACTCGCTGATGAGCGGGTAGACCACGTATACCTGTCGTCCGGCGGCTATCTGCCGGCGCAGGAATCCCCACAGTTTCAGCCGTGCGGCGTCGGTGTAGTGGTATGTGCGTATGGGCTGGCGGCCCGGGGGCAGTTCGTCGATCACCGACACGTCCAGATCGCCGTAGAGTGTCATGGCCAGCGTGCGCGGTATGGGCGTGGCGGTCATCACCAGTATGTGCGGCGGTTGCTGGTTCTTGGTCCACAGCCTTGCGCGCTGCTCCACGCCGAAGCGGTGCTGCTCGTCGATCACCACATAGCCGAGGTTGGCGAACCGCACCTTGTCCTCGATCAGCGCGTGGGTGCCCACGAGTATGCGCACCTCGCCCGAGGCTATGCCCTCCAGCGCGTGCCGCCGCTCGGCCGCCTTGGACGAGCCGGTGAGTATGGCCACGCCTAACCCCATCCCCTCGGTAAGCCGTGCGATGGTGGCGAAGTGCTGGCGCGCCAGAATCTCGGTCGGAGCCATCATGCAGGCCTGAAAACCGTTGTCGGCGGCCAGCAACATCGACATGAGGGCCACCATCGTCTTGCCGCTGCCCACGTCGCCCTGCAGCAGACGGTTCATCTGGTAGCCCGACACGGTATCCTGCCTGATCTCGCGTATGACGCGCTTCTGCGCTCCCGTGAGCGAGAAGGGCAGACGGTTCTCGAAGAAGCCGGTGAAGAACTCGCCCACGCGCGGGAACAGAAATCCGTTGCGTCTGGTCATGCGGTCGCTGCGCTGCGACTGCACCGACAGCTGCACGCCCAGAAACTCGTCGAACTTGAGCCTCCGCTGCGCACGGGCCAGCGCGTCGGCCGACTGCGGAAAGTGGATGTTGAACACCGCCTCGCGCAGCGGCATAAGGTCGTAGCGGCGCCGCACGTCGTCGGGCACGTTCTCGGCGATGTGATCCGACGCGAGTGTCCATGCGTTGCATATTATGTTATAGAATCCCTTGGCGCCCAATCCCGACGCGATCTTCTCGGTCGAGGGGTAGATGCCCTGCATGCCGCTGCGCACCGTGCGGCTCAGGGCCTTTTCCACGAGTTCCAGTTCGGGATGCGCCATCGACATCTCGCCGCGGTAGAACAGCGGCCGGCCGAAGACGATGTATTCGCGGCCTACCTCGATGTTCTTCTCGATCCACTTCACGCCGTGGAACCACTTCAGCTCGGCCGACCCCGTGGCGTCGGACACGTAGGCTGTGAAGCGCTGCTTGCGGCCGGTGCCGGCATAGCTCACGCCTGTCACGCGGGCGCGGAACTGTATGAGGGTCGAGGCCGCCTGCTCGCCGATCTCGGCTATGCGGTATATTCGCGTGCGGTCGATGTAGCGGAACGGATAGTGGCGCAGCAGGTCGCCCACGGTGAGTATGCCAAGCTCCTTTTCGAGAAGTTTGGCGCGGGCCTCGCCGACCCCCGTGACGTATTTCACGCTGCTGTCGAGAATATTTGCCATAGGGCAAAGATACGAATAAGCGAGTGCAATGCCAAATTCATTTGAGCATTGCCGAGCGGGAGTATCTAAGGCGCAGCCAAAGTACGAATAAGCCGAGCGCAAAAGCAAATTTATTTGCGAATTTGCCGAGGCGGTTGCACGGCTGTTCGTCGCCGGCGGCAGGACAGCCCGGGCTTCAGCGAGTGGCAGTCCGCCGCGTGGGGCGGCGGCGAACTGCGCGGTTCCTGCGAACCGCAATGGTGAGAATGTGCGGGGTTTAAGAACCGCATTGACGACGATTACGGTCATCGCAGGATTCGTGAGGGCCGCAGGCTCACCCCGCAGGCTACGACTCACACCTTGCAATCCCAAAGTGGATAGTTCCGAAACATAATATGTCCGTGCATGGCGCTCTGTGCGGGTCGATTCACAAGCCCGAAACAGATATTCACGAATCCGCCGCATGCCCCTCACCTCCATGGTAAAAGGCCGTGTACGAAAAATCCCGACCTCCGTTGCGGGGATCGGGATTTTTTCCGTGTGTAATTATTTTCGTCCTCGGGTCACGGCCGGCGCGGCCGCGGCCGATGGCCGGCGATTAGAGCTTGAAGCCGCTGGCGAAGAGGTTCGAGAGGTTTACATCCTTGGCAGCCTTGGCAGCCAGCGACGAATCCTTCGAAACGGCGCTGCGGAGCTGAGTCTTGGCAGTGTCCAGATCGCCCTCTTTCGATGCGATTACGGCACGCAGATAGTCGGCCTTGGCCGAAGAGTCCGAAGCGATAGCCTTCTTGGCGGCGGTCAGGTCGTTGTTCATCGTGTTGGCGATGGCGGCGTTGTAGCCCGAGAGAGTCGAGGCGGCCGGGCTGTAGTTGCCCTGTGCGGCTGCGATCATCGACTTGGTCTTGGCGTCGGCTGCGGCAGCATACTGCTGGGCCTTGGTCACGTTGCCGTTCGAGAGGTTGGCCAGCGCGAGGTTGCTGTTTATCTCGTTGTTGTTGAGTCCGAGCTGTGCGGCCTTCTCGTAAGCGGCCAGAGCCTTGGCGTTGTCACCCATGGCGGCGTAAACTACGCCGAGGTTGTTGTAGGCGCGGGCGTCGTTGAACTTCTTGGCGGCATACTCCAGAACGGTAGCCTTGGCCTTGGCGTCGGTCAGCACGCTCTCGGCCATGTAGAGAAGCTCCTCGTCGGTGAGCTCGTCCAGACGGCCCGAGTTGATCAGAGCGGCCATCTCGGCATCGGTCTTACCCTTGATGTCGGTGCTGTTGACGAGCTGTGCGCGGCGCAGCTTGGGAAGGATCTCCTTCTTCAGCTCGGTGAATACGGCCGACATGTTCTTGATCTCCGACTCGCGCTGCGACGACGAGTTGTAGCGGCTCAGCACCTGAAGTATGATGTCCTTGTCCTCGATGTCCGAAGCGGCGACCAGCTCCTGGAAGCCCTCCCAGTCCTCGCCGTAAGAGGCTACGTCGAGATCCATGCCGGTGCCTTTGAGCAGCTTGTCGGCGGTCTGCTTACCCGACTTCGAACGTGCGTTCGACAGGTTGTCGTTGAACTTCTCCGGTCCGTCGGGCGAAGCGTAGCCGTTCACGTAGAGCTTCTGCGTGGCGCGGTCGTTGTTCTTGGTGTCGACCACGTTCTGCTTGAATGCCTTCAGGTCGTCGCTGTTGGCGGCCTTGCTCGACACCTTGGCCGAATTGATGGCGTACATGATGTCGGCCTTGGTAACTACGGTGGTCACGTTCTTGTAGTTGTTGGCGGTGTTCGACATTACGGCGGCGTAGTCCAGATCGCTCTGAAGCGTGTTCACGCCCTTGGCCACCGGCAGCGCGAAGAGGTTCTTCACGGCCTGAGCCTCCTTGCCGCCTGCGGCCAGAGCCTGCAGTTCGGCCTTGCCGGCCAGAGCGCCGGTGTTGGCGTTGACCAGCGTGAAAGTCTTGCACTTGCCCGAGGGGCACTTAACCTCGACGAGGAGCTTCAGCTCGCTCTGGGCCATGCGTGCGTCGTAGGGGAACTCGACGTGCTGGGTGAACGTGCCGCCCATGGCGTCTACCACGGTGTAGTTGTCGTTCACCTTGCTGCCCTGAAAGTACTTCGTGGCGCCCTCGATGATGCCGCCCTCGAATACCATGATCGGGGTAACCTTCAGAACGGCCTTCTTGTTGTAGTATTTGGCGGGGAAGTTGACCGTGATGTCGGCCTCGACCTTGCCGTTGTTGAGCGCGAGAACGTCGGGAGTGCAGGTTATGTTGACCTGATCCTGATTCTTGGCCATCTTGCTGAAACAGTTGCAGCCCGAGAGGGTGAACGCAGCGAGAGCCGCGGCAACCGTTATCTTCAATAAGTTTTTCATAATGATATGTAACAATTTAAACGTTTGATTAAAGTTTCTTCCTTGATTCGTTGTCCGGCGCCGGCGGCCTATCTCTTGCCGCGGTGGTCGCCGCGCTCGCCACGGTCGCTGCGCTCGCCGCGCGGACGTCCTCCCTCGCGGGGTTTGCGCTCACGCTCGACCCAGCCTTCAGGCTTGGGCAGCAGGGCCTTGCGCGAAAGCTTGTATTTGTTGGTCTTGGGATCGACACCGATGAGCTTCACCTCGATGCGGTCGCCCTCCTTGAGTCCGGTCTCCTCCATGGTCTCGAAACGCTTGTAGTCGATCTCCGAGATGTGGAGCAGAGCCTCCTTGCCCGGCAGTATCTCGACGAACGCGCCGAACGACACGATGCTCTTGATCGGTCCCTCGTAAACCTCGCCCACCTCGGGAACGGCCACGATGGCCTTGATGCGTGCCAGAGCGCCGTCGAGCGCCTCCTTGTCCACGCCGAAGATGTCGACAACGCCGGCAACGTCGTTCTCGGTGATGGTGATGGTGGTGTTGGTGGTCTTCTGTATGTCCTGAATGACCTTGCCGCCCGGGCCGATAACGGCGCCGATGAAGTCCTTGTCGATGGTGATCTGTACGATGCGCGGCACGAACGGACGGTAGTCGGCGCGGGGCTCGGCTATGCACTCGGTGATCTTGTCGAGGATGTGCATGCGTCCCACGCGGGCCTGCTCCAGAGCCTTGGCCAGAACTTCGTAAGAGAGGCCGTCGACCTTGATGTCCATCTGCGTGGCGGTGATACCGTCGCGGGTAC
>CAZFIN010000017.1:0-17559 GCA_964519525.1 uncultured Alistipes sp.
ATAGCCTACCTGCGTCCGCGCACCAACACCTTCGGCGCCATACTGCGCATACGCCACGCAATGGCATATGCCATACACAAATACTTCAACGACAACGGATTCTACTACCTGCACACGCCGCTCATCACGGGATCGGACTGCGAGGGCGCCGGCGCCATGTTCAACGTCACGACGCTCGACATAGCCAATCCGCCGCGCACCGAGCAGGGCAAGGTGGACTACTCGCAGGACTTCTTCGGCAAGCCGTGCAACCTCACCGTGTCGGGACAGTTGGAGGGCGAGCTGGGAGCGCTGTCGCTCGGCCGCATCTACACGTTCGGCCCCACGTTCCGCGCCGAGAACTCGAACACGCCGCGTCACTTGGCCGAGTTCTGGATGATCGAGCCCGAGATGGCGTTCTTCGAGCTGGACGACAACATGGATCTGGCCGAGGACTTCCTCAAATATCTGATCCGCTACGCGCTGGACAACTGCCGCGAGGATCTGGAGTTCATGAACAAGATGTGGGACAACGAGCTGATCGAGCGTCTGGAGTTCGTGCTCGGCAACGACTTCGTGCGCCTCGACTACACCGAGGGCATTGAGATACTGAAGGCCTCGGGCCGCAAGTTCGAGTTCCCCTGCGACTGGGGATGCGACCTGCAGTCGGAGCACGAGCGTTATCTGGTCGAGGAGCACTTCAAGCGCCCCGTAATCCTGATCAACTACCCGAAGGAGATAAAGGCTTTCTACATGAAGCAGAACGAGGACGGACGCACCGTACGTGCCATGGACGTGCTGTTCCCCAAAATAGGCGAGATCATAGGCGGTTCGGAGCGCGAGGCCGACTATGGCAAACTTTCTGCAAGGGTGAAGGAGCTCGGAATGAACGAGGCCGACATCTGGTGGTATCTCGACACCCGCCGCTGGGGTTCGGCTCCGCACTCGGGCTTCGGACTGGGATTCGAACGCCTGCTGCTGTTCGTGACGGGCATGGGCAACATACGCGACGTGATACCGTTCCCGCGCACACCGAACAACGCCGAGTTCTGATATAACCGCAACGAAAAACAACCCTGTCATTATGAAGAGATTCATCCTGTTAGCACTGCTCGCATGCCTCGCAGCGGGCAACGCGGCCGCACAGCGCAGCAAGGCAAAGACGTGCAACCTCATATTCATCGGCAACAGCATCACCTACGGGGCGCTGCACGCCGAACCCGCGAAAACGGCCCCGCCCGTATTCGCGGCCGAATATGCAGGACGCATGACGGGCGCCGACGTGAACTTCCGCAACTGCGGACGGTCGGGAGCCACGACGGTGGACTTCCTGCCCGAACGCAACGCCGATTTCAAACGCGTGGAGCAGGCCATAGGCGAATTGCAGGCCATAAGCTACGAGCCGATAGTATTCTCCATAATGCTGGGCACCAACGACTCGGCCTCGTCGGGACCCCTCGGCGCCCCCGTGTCGGACGATGATTACAAAAGCAATCTGCTCACCATAATAGGCCGTCTGCGAGAACTGTGCCCGGGCGCCACGTTCGTGCTGCAGAGACCGATATGGTACAGCCCCAACACATACAACGGGGCAATGTATCTGATAGCCGGACAGAAACGCCTGCTGGGCTACGCAAACGTGCTGATCGACATAGCCGATCACAACGACGACGTGTATCTGGGCGATTTCAAGAGCTTCGACTATTTCAGGCAGAACTACCGCAAACTCTACTTCCCCGAAAACGGAAAGGCCGGAGTATTCTACCTGCATCCCAACGAAGAGGGCGCGCGAAAACTCGCGAAACGCTGGGCTCGCGCCATAGCCGATGCGGTGAACGACCGCAACCGCTGACACCCGACCCGCCGCCTGCCGGCGAACAGCCCGGACGACCGTCGGAGGGCAGACATGCGGCCGCGGCTGCGAAGGCATATCCGGAGCGGTGCGCCGACGCAGGGCGCACGGCCGGAGCGCACAAGAAGAGACCTGTCGAATGTGGAAGTGTATAACAGCTAAAAATGTAACGCAATGGCTATTTCACAACGTCAGATTCAGAAACTGCAACAGACTCTCTCTCCGCAGCAGATACAGATGATAAAGCTGCTGGAGCTGCCCACGATGCAGCTCGAACAGCGCGTAAAGCAGGAGATAGAGGAGAATATAGTGCTTGAGGAGGACGAGACGGCGCAGGACGAGGAGCAGGCGCAGAACATATCGGTGGACGAATACATCCGCGACGACGACACCCCGAGCTACAAGAGCCGCATAAACAACTTCTCGAAAGACGACAAGCAGCGTCCGGTGAACATAACCGAGGGCCGGTCGATACAGGAGTATCTGACCGAACAGTTGGGATACCGCAACCTCACGGAGCACGACATGCGCGTGGCCGAGTTTTTGGTGGGCAGCATAGACGAGGACGGTTACCTGAGGCGCGATCTGGAGTCGATCTCCGACGACATAGCATTCTCGCTCGGCATAGAGGTATCGGCCGAGGAGCTGGAACGTCTGCTGGGCATAATACACCAGCTGGAGCCGGCCGGAATAGGGGCGCGCAACCTGCAGGAGTGTCTGCTGCTGCAGATGCGGCAGCGGCGCATGGACTCGCCGGCCAAGAGGCTGGCGCGCAGGATAGTGACGTCGTACTTCGACGAGTTCGTGAAGAAACACTACGAGAAGCTGATGGCCCGGCTCGGCGTGGGCGAGGACGATTTCCGCGACGCCATAGACGAGATAAAACGGCTGTCGCCCAAACCCGGCAACCTCTACTCGGAGGGCGGCATGGACACCACGCCGTACATAATCCCCGACTTCAGGATCGACTATCACGACGGACAGTTCGACCTGTCGCTCAACTCCTACAACATTCCCGAGGTGAAGATCAACCGCCGTTACGTGGAGATGATACGCGACATGGTGGCGTCGGGCGGCAGCGCAACGGAGAAGAACCGCGAGGCGATACAGTTCGTCAAGAGCAAGATCGACTCGGCCAAATGGTTCATCTCGGCAATCAAGCAGCGGCACGACACGCTGATGCGTACCATGCAGGAGATACTGAACTTTCAGCAGGAGTATTTCAGGGACGGCGACAAGAGCAAGCTGCGGCCGATGATACTGAAGGACATAGCCGACCGCACAGGACTGGACGTGTCGACCATTTCGCGCGTGGTGAACAGCAAGTACGCACAGACGCACTTCGGCATCATACTGCTCAAATCGCTGTTCTCGGAGGCCATGCAGACCGAAAGCGGCGAGATAGTGTCGAGCTACGAGATAAAGAATCTTCTGCAGTCGTGCATCGACGAGGAGGACAAGCGCCACCCCCTCACCGACGAAACGCTGATGAACATACTGAACGCCAAGGGATACTGCATAGCGCGACGGACCGTGGCCAAATACCGCGAGATGCTCGACATACCGGTGGCGCGACTAAGAAAACAGATCTGACCCGACTACGACGAATATGACCCGAACTTTAACACGCACAATCACGGCGGTGTTCCACCCGCTCGCCGTACCCGCATACACCGTGCTCGCGCTGCTTTTCGCCGACGCGGCATACTCGATGTACCCCGCAAGGGTGAAGATCTACGTGCTGTGGATGACGGTACTGTACTCGATGCTGATACCGGCGGCATGCGCGCTACTGCTGCGAAGACTACGCCGCAGCGGTGTGCTGCGCCTTGACCGGCGGCGCGCCGTGGCGCTGCCGCTGCTCGTCGGTGCGATATGCTACATGCTGTGCGCCATAAGTCTCCAGAAAATACCGTCGCTCATGCTGCTGCGCAAGATAGCGGTGGCGGCCATGATGTGCGAGGTGTTCTGCGCCGTAGCCACACCGCTGTGGCGCGTCAGCACCCACCTTGCGGCCCTCGGTGCCGTCACGGCACTGCTGGTGATACTCAACATCGTGGGAGCGCTGACGATGTTCCGCATCCTGCTCGCGACCATAATCGTCACGGGCGCCGTGGCATCGTCGCTGCTGTATCTGGGCCGCAACGACGGCCGGCAGATACTGGCCGGATTCGCCGGCGGGTTCATCATATGCACCGCGGCGATACTGCTGTTTTAACCGTTCGGATACAGTGCGACCAACCAACCCGGCTACCGACAAATGACAACCGACCACACGGATAACATAGCGGCATACATTATCGTCGGCGGCATCATGCTGTCGCTCATAACACTCTCCGCCGTCCTGCTGCGGGGAAAGGGCGCACGGTTCATAGCCGGATACAACATGCTCGGCGAGAAAGGGAAAGAGCCGTACGACAGTGCCGCGCTATGCAGATTCATGGGCAAATACCTGCTGTCGGTCAGTCTGCCGATGCCAGCCCCCGTGATAGGGCGGATTTTCGGCATTCGCTGGCTGATGCCAGCCTATATCTCCTATCTTCTGGTCTCGGCCGTTCTTGTCATCGCGTACTGCAACACCGCAGACCGGTTCCGAAGACAGTGACCGTCGCCTGCACCGACCGAAAAACGGATTTTCACCCGTCAGGAGCCGAAAACATACGCCTTTACGCCGCAATGTCGCATAAAAACATTATCTTTGAGAAATTTTGAACCCTTCAAAAAAAAACTACGACAATGTACAGAGAAGATAACCGCACGGTGATCACGCTCGATGCCGGCGGAACCAATTTCGTGTTCGGAGCCATACGCGCCAACAAATTCATCGTGCCGCCCATAACCCTGCCGGCGAACGCCGACGATCTCGACCGCTGTCTGGCCACCATGGTCGACGGTTTCCAGCGCGTGATCGCGCAGCTCGACTGCGAGCCCGTGGCCATCAGCTTCGCTTTTCCCGGTCCGGCCGACTATCCCAACGGAATCATCGGAGGCCACCTGCCCAACTTCCCGTCGTTCCGCGACGGAGTGGCGCTGGGTCCGTTCCTCGAGGAGAAGTTCGGCATACCCGTATACATAAACAACGACGCCGACCTCTATGCCTACGGCGAGGCGCTGGCCGGAGCGCTGCCCGCCCTCAACGACCGGCTCGCCGCGGCCGGCAGCAGCAAGCAGTACCGCAACCTGCTGGGCTACACGTTCGGCACGGGATTCGGATTCGGATTCGTCACCGACGGCGAACTGCACGTGGGCGACAATTCGTGCGTGGAGACGTTCTGCCTCAAGCACAAGCATATGAGCGACGTGATGGTGGAGGAGGGCGTGGCCGTCCGCGCCGTGAAACGCGTATACGCCGAAGCGTCGGGCACCGACGATCCCACGCTGGAGCCGAAAGACATATTCGACATAGCCGAAGGCAAGCGCGAGGGCGACAGCGAGGCGGCGCGCAAGGCGTTCGCAACGATGGGCGAGATCGCCGGCGACGCCATGGCGACGGCCGTAACGCTTATCGACGGCATCATAGTCATAGGCGGCGGCATCACGGCGGCGGCAAAATACATCATGCCTTCGCTGCTGAAGGAGCTGCGCTCGCAGATACGATCGCTCGACGGCGGAGTGCTCAACCGCGTGCAGATGAAGGTGTACGATCTGGACGACGAGGCCGAATTCGCCGAGTTCGCAAAGGGACAGTCGCGGACGATAAAGGTTTACGGCACCGACCGCGAAGTGGTCTACGACCCGCAGAAGCGCATAGGCGTAATGATCTCGAAGATAGGCGCCAGCACGGCCATTTCGCTCGGAGCATACGCATTCGCGCTGAACGAAATAGACAAGCGCGCAGACAACGAGTAGGAGCCGGGGCATGCCGCCGGCAAGACGGTGTGTCGCAACGGGCAATCTGCGGCTGTGTCAGAATTGAATTTTGACGCAGCCGCAATTTTTGCGTTCCCCGGAACACCGTATTCAGGTCCGCAGTCGCGGGGCGCAGCCTGCGGAGCAAGCGACAGCTATCCTCCGCGCGGCGGGGCGGCGGGGCGGCGGGGCGAAGGATAGCGCGGAACCGCAAAATATGAAGTTTGAACACAACAGACCTAAAGTGAGTGATTCCCTTTGAAAATACGGCCCTTTTAATTATATTTGCAGTAAATAAAACCTTGATATGAACCGCATCGCAAACCGACCCCGCACGACGGACGAGCCGTTGTGCCGGCTTATGAAACACACCGCGCTGCTGATAGCGTTCACGCTGGCCGTGGCCGCTGCCGGAGCGCAGACCCTCACCGTAGGATCCTACAACATACGGAACGACAACGCCAGCGACACCCGCAAGGGCGACGGCTGGAAACAGCGCTGTCCCGTAATATGCGACCTCGTGCAGTGGGTCGACTACGACATATTCGGCGCGCAGGAGGTGAAGCGCAACCAGCTCGACGACATGCTGGCCATGCTGCCCGACTACGACTACGTAGGCGTGGGACGCGACGACGGACGGGACGGAGGCGAGCACGAACCGGTATTCTACAAGCGCGAACGTTTCAAGCTGCTCGACTCGGGCGACTTCTGGATCTCGCAGACCCCCGACGTGGCGGGTTCGAAGGGCTGGGACGCGGCGCTGCCGCGCGTGTGTACCTACGCACGCTTTCAGGACCGGAAGACGAAACTGCGTTTCTGGTACTTCAACCTGCACATGGACCACATAGGCGTGGAGGCGCGCCGCGAGGGAGCCAAGCTCATCGTGGCGAAGGTGCGCGAGATGTGCGGCGGCGAGCCGGTGATCATAACCGGCGACTACAACGTCGACCAGAACAACGAGATATACACCATATTCGCCGAATCGGGCATACTGAAGGACTCGTTCATCGCCGCCGAACGCAAGTTCGCCTACAACGGAACATTCAACAGCTTCAAGCCGGACTACCACACCGACAGCCGCATCGACCACATATTCCTGTCGCCGCGATTCGAGGTGACCAACTACGCCGTGCTGACCGACTGCTACTGGACGGCCGACGAGAAGGACGACACCGAACTGAAGGGCGACGCCGCACCGCAGGAGATAAGCTTCCGGCGCAACATACGCCGCTGCCCCTCGGACCACTACCCCATCGCGGCCCGCATACGCATAGGCAAACGCTGACGGGTGCCGGCGCGAGAACGTGAAAGAAACTTAAAAACCTAAAAAATATATCAATCGACTAACCATGAAAAGACTATCGGTTCTATTGCTGACAGCTATGGCGGCTTCGGCTCTGCACGCCCAGACATTCACCGAGTGGCACGACGCCGGAGTGAACCAGATCAACCGCGCGCCGATGCACGCGACCTACAAAATTTTCAACTCGGCCGACGCCGCCGCAGGAAAATACTGCGACAAGGCCGAACCCTACCGCCTCTCGCTCAACGGCACGTGGCGATTCAACTGGGTGGAGAACGCCGACCAGCGCCCCACCGACTTCTATCAGCCGGGATACAACGACGCCGCATGGGCGCCGATGGAGGTGCCCGCAATGTGGGAGCTGAACGGATACGGCGACCCGATCTACGTAAACGTGGGCTACGCATGGCGCAATAACTTCCGCAACGATCCGCCCAACGTACCCACCGAGCAGAACCACGTCGGTTCGTACCGCCGCACGGTGAACATCCCGGCCGACTGGTCGGGCCGCGACATATTCCTCAACATAGGCGCCGCCGTGTCGAACGTCTACGTATGGGTGAACGGCAAGTTCGTGGGCTACTCGGAGGACAGCCATCTCGGCGCATCGTTCGACGTGACCAAATTCGTCAGAACGGGCGACAACCTCATAGCGCTGCAGATCTTCCGCTGGTGCGACGGATCGTATCTGGAGGATCAGGACCTGTGGCGCCTGAGCGGAATATCGCGCGACGTCGACCTGACGGCACGCCCCAAAGCCCGCATGCTCGACATGAAGATCACCCCGACGCTCGACGCCGCATACCGGGACGGAGTGCTCGACGTGGAGATGGACTTCACGGCCGGCGTGAAGAGCGCCGACGTGAAGCTGCTCGACGACCGCGGCACTGTGGTGGCCGAATCGACTGCCGCACCCAAGAACGGCAAGGCGAAGGTGGCGCTCGACGTGAAGAACCCCGACAAATGGACGGCCGAGACTCCTAACCTCTACAAGGTGGTGGTGTCGGTAAGCGACGGCCGCGGAACCACCGAGGCGGTGGCCCAGCGCGTGGGATTCCGCTCGTCGGAGATAAAGAACGGCCAGCTGCTCGTGAACGGCCAGCCGGTGCTCATCAAGGGCGCCAACCGTCACGAGGTGGATCCGCAGAAGGGATTCGTCATGTCGCGCGAGCGCATGATTCAGGACATAAGGCTGATGAAGGAGTTCAACGTGAACGCAGTGCGCACGTGCCACTATCCCGACACACCCGAATGGTACGACCTGTGCGACGAATACGGAATCTACGTGCTGGACGAGGGTAACATCGAGTCGCACGGAATGGGCTACGGCGAGCAGACGCTGGCCAAGAACCCGCTTTTCGCACAAGCACATCTGGAGCGCGACAGCCGCATGGTGATGCGCGACAAGAACCACCCCTCGATAATCATCTGGAGCATGGGCAACGAGGCGGGCATGGGTCCCAACTTCGAGGCGTGCTACCGCTGGATACGCGACTACGACCCCTCGCGCCCGATCCACTACGAGCAGGCGCTGAACACCGATTTCTCGGACATAGTGTGCCCGATGTACGCCGACTACAACTGGTGCGAGAGATACCTCAGCAACTCGCCCAAGAAGCCGCTCATACAGTGCGAATACGCCCACGCAATGGGTAACTCGCTCGGCGGATTCAAGGAGTACTGGGATCTCGTGCGCAAGTACGACCACTATCAGGGCGGATTCATATGGGATTTCGTCGATCAGGGTTTCACCCGCTACGAGGCCGACGGCAAGGTATCGTTCACCTACGGCGGCGACTACAACAACTACGACGCCACCGACAACTCGTTCAACTGCAACGGATTCATAGCTCCCGACCGTACTCCGCAGGCTCAGGCCTACGAGGTGCGCCGCCAGTATCAGTCGATATGGACCTCGCCCGTCGATCCGGCTTCGGGCAAGGTGGAGGTCTACAACGAGAACTTCTTCACCTCGCTGGCACCCTATGCGCTCGAGTGGGAGCTGGTACAGAACGGCACGGTGACAAAGGCCGGCCGCATCGAGAATCTGGACGTGGCGCCGCAGCAGCGCAAGCAGATCGCACTGGGATACACGTCGGCCGACATATGCCCCGAGGCCAAGGAGATACTGCTCAACGTGCGCTACGTGCTCAAGGATAAGCAGCCCCTGCTCGACATAGGCTACGTGGTGGCCGAGGATCAGATGAGCCTGCGCGACTACGACACGGCGGCAGCGTTCGTCATGAAGGAGTCGCAGCGTCCCGTCACCATAACCAAATTCGAGAAATGCACCGAGGTGGAGGGTTACGACTGGCGCGTATCGTTCGACCGCGAGGGATTCATCAACGAGATGGTTTACGGACAGATGTCGCTGATGGCCGAGGGTTCGTCGCTGCGTCCCAACTTCTGGCGCGCACCCACCGAAAACGATCTCGGAGCACAGTTGCAGCACCGCTTCAGCGCATGGCGCAGCCCGCGCATGAATCTGAAGGGCTTCGACACCGAGATCAGCGACGGCGCAGCCGTAGTGAAGGCCCGTTACGAACTGCCGCAGGTGAAGGCCGAAATGACCATTACCTACACCATAAACGGCGAGGGTCAGATCAAGGTATCGCAGGCCATGACCGCCGACAAGGAGGCCAAGGTGTCGGGCATGTTCCGCTTCGGCATGCGCATGGAGCTGCCGGCACGCTTCAACCAGCTGGAGTACTACGGCCGCGGCGGAGTGGAGAACTACTCGGACCGCAAGAGCTGCGCTAACATCGGAATATACCGTCAGGCGGTGGCCGAGCAGTACAACGAACGCTACGTGCGTCCGCAGGAGTCGGGAACGCGTTCCGACCTGCGCTACTTCAAGGTGGTGGACACGGCTGGCGCCGGCATGAACATCATAGCCGAGAACGCATTCTCGGCATCGGCCATACCCTACTCGATCGAGTCGATGGATGTGTCGGTAGGTGCGCCGCAGCGCCACTCGGGCGACCTGAAGGCCGACGGCAGGACGCACCTCTGCTTCGATTTGGTACAGCAGGGTCTGGGCTGCATAAATTCGTGGGGCTACACTCCCCTGCCGCAGTACATGGTGGATTACAAGGACTACACGTTCAACTTCATCATCTCGCCGGTGAGATAACGGCCCGACACCTAACGGAAAACATACAAGCGGGGAAGAGTTGATCTTCCCCGCTTGTATGTTATCGGACAGCAGCTGCGGCCGCAACCGATCAGAAATCTATGCCTATGCGGATGCTTATGCCGCCGATGTTGAAACTGCCGCTAAAGTAATCGTAACCGTCGTAGAGCGAGAAACGGTACTTCTGAAGCGTGTAGCCCACGCCGGCGTTCATGGCCAGACGCCCGCCTACGCGGAACCGGCATCCGACGGACGGCGACAGATAGAATCCCTCGACATCCAAGAATGAATAACCTCCCTTAAGATCGACAAACGGCGTGATGGCATTCGGCAGAATGTCGGTCCGCACATTGGCGAACACCGGCATGCTGACGGCCGTACCATTGTAGTAATAGTCGATTCCCGCTCCGGCACCCACATACAGCTGCGGGATGATCTGGTATCCGTGCGAGGTAAGCAGCCCTATGCGGTCGGCACCGGCACCGTTGCCCACGCCGATAGTCCAGTTGGCATCGACGAATCCGCGATAGCCCACCTCGGGCCCTCGATTGCCGAAAACGGATTTGCCTCCACCCGGTCGCGCGGCCCGCAGCGCACCGCCCTCCTTGGTGATTTTCTCCACCTCCGACATACGGTAGGCGAATATGTTGCCGTCGCCGGTCTGAATCTTAAGCGATTCGCCTGGAATCTGCTCGATCACCGTGCCTCTGATAATACTTCCGTTCTTAAGATAAACCACCTCATGTAATCGCTGGGCGAATGCGCCGGCTGACAGCGTAAGCATGAACAGCAGCGATAGGATCCTCCTTCTCATAACAAAAAAAGTTTACAAGCCGCCGAGCTCCTTCACGGCCGGTTCTGGGGTTATACACAAAAAGGAAAAGTGTGGAGCCGACTCCGTTTATCCGTTAAAGAGGTTGTGGTAAGACCCTGACTGAAATAAACGACAATACCCCACACCTGAATAGATATGAGGTACGGACGCGACAAGGCGTCCTGTCCGGGTATCTAAACAAGAAGTGAGTGTTGTCCGTTATCCTTCAGTCTGTTGAAATTACCACATTTCTTTAACAAGGACGCACGAAAACACTTTCCGTATGTTCGTCTCGGCGCAAAAGCGCTTCGACATCACAAAAATAGGAATTTATTTTCGCAAACGGCAACACTCCGGCGGGATATTGCATACAAAAAAACGGCTCCGTATCTCTACGGAGCCGCAAAGGCTGTCATGGGGTTGCCATACCGATCGGACCGGTTCGGACCGGACCGCTAAAACTCATATTCCGTGATTTTATCGGCATGATCGCGCCAGAATTCCGCCGCCTTATAGGCTTCTGCGGTCCCCACGGGAACATATATCTTCGCTGCCGGCGCAATACCATCCAGCATGTAGATGGCTCCCGACGGAGGTGTCGCGGGCTTGCAGTAGACCGATGTCAGATTTTTGCAATCACGAAAAGCATTAGCCCCTATCGAAACGACACCGCTGCCGATGACGACAGATTTCAAATTACGGCACCCTTCGAACGCCTGATATTGTATCTTCGCGACATTATCGTGAATCGTCACGCTCTTAAGTTCATCGCAATACTTGAACGAATAGGAGCCGATCGCCACGACCTCCACCGGCACTGAATACTCCTCCTTACCCGACGGTGCATAGCTCACCAGCTTGCCGTCCACGAGCAGGCAACGGCCGTCGGACGATGCGTACTTGCCTTCGAGCCTGGATATATTGCTGCAATACACCACCGGATTATTACCCAGCTCCCGAACGTTCTCGGGAATACTGAGCGAACTCAATCCCACACAACTTTGGAACGCAAAACTGCCGATACGCTCGACACCGTCTGAAATGACGATACTCTTCAGACTTGAGTTATCGCAGAACGCATAGGTGCCTATCGACTTCACGCCGCGCGGAATCCTGATACTCGCAAGGTTGCGACATCCGCGGAACGCCTCGTCATCTATCGAGCCGAGAGAGGTGAAGTACTCCAGCTCGTCGAAACCCGATATCTCGGTATTACCGGCAAAAACAGTCCCGAGGGATGTCACGGCGGCAGCCTCGTCATACGACAGTTCCCCGTCGCTGTCGGCATCCCAGTTTCCGATGCATAAAGATTTCACATCAGGATCGGCAAACCGGATGAAACCTACCTCCTTACGCTCGTCATCACCACCGCATCCCGCCAGCATGACGGCCGCCAAACAAATAAAAATACAGAATCGTTTCATTATAACGTTCAAATGTGACCACCCGCTCCACGATGATATTATACAAAAAGGAAAGTGTGGAGCCGATTTCCGTTTATCAATGTGAAGGTTGTGGAAAGACCTGTGTAATAATAAACGATGCAATACCCCACACTCGAATAGATATGGAGTACGCGATGCATACAGAATACACCTCGTCCATAGTCTACACAAGAAATGAGTGCTGTCCGTTGTCCTATTACACTTGAAAACTTCCACATCTTCACATCAGGACAAAAGCGAAAAACACTTTCGTAAAAATATGTCCGCATAGGCCTCTCGGCCCATGCGCCACAAAGTTAGAAAATAATTTTCACATATGAACAACACTCGTTGCGGGATATTGCATACAAAAAAACGGCTCCGCATCTCTATACGGAGCCGCAAAGGCTGTCATGGGGTTGCCATACCGATCGGACGGTTCTCCATGCGTCGGTGCGCCGGCGCATGACAACCGCGTATCCGGCTGCAGAGGCAACATCGGCAACACTGCGCCGTATCGCGGGCCGGCAGCAGCCCCCCCCGATGTTTGATTACAGATCCACTATAGTGACCTCGATGCCGCGCTGGCGCAGCGCATCGAGTATGTACTGCGGAATGCCGCTGTCGGTTATCACATGATCCACCTCGTCGATGTCGCAGATGCGGCTGAATCCGCGGCGGTCGAACTTCGTGCTGTCGGTAAGCACCACGGTCTTCTGCGCCGAGCGTATCATCGCGCGGTTGAGATTGGCCTCGAGCAGATTGGTGGTCGAGAGTCCGTATTCGAGATCGAATCCGTCGACACCGATGAACAGCTTGCTGCCCGTGAAATTCTCCAGCATGCGCTCGGTGTCGCACCCCACGACCGAGAGCGAACTGCCGCGCACGATGCCGCCGAGCTGTATGACCTCGACGTTGGGGTCCTTCGACAACACCGACGCAACGTTCAGCGCCGAGGTGATGACCGTAAGGTGCCCGCCCTCGCTCTGTATCTCGCGGGCGAAGAAGTGCACCGTGGTACCCGATGCGATGATTATCGAGTCGTTGGGTTCGATGAGCCGGGCGGCGGCCTTGCCTATGGCCGTCTTCTCGGCGATGTTCTGCTTCACCTTGATGTTGACATCGCGGTCGTTAATATATGGATTGATCTTGATGGCTTTTCCATGAGCGCGGTACAGAACGTTGTTCTGTTCGAGTATGGTGAGATCCTTACGGATGGTAACCTCCGACACGTTGAGCATCATCGACAGTTCGGTTACGCTCACCGAGCCTTTCGAATCGAGCTCCTTGACGATCAGGTCGTGTCTTTCGTTTATGGTCATAAGTCTGTTGTTTGAGTTATGCTTGCATTTTCGAACGTAAAGATATGTAAAAAAATGGTTAAAATCACATAATCACGATATTAATATCGGTGAAATTCATAAGGAGCGTTATTTTTTATTGCGGAAAATTTGTTATTGTTTTGAATTAACACTACTTTTGTTTCGAAATGAAAACAATACTTTTGTAACAAAATGTACCGGCGGCCGGCTCCGCATTTCGCCCCATCCGGACCGGACGGAGAATTGCGTTTTTTCGTACAGGCGTACGGGCGGTTTACAGAAGGAGGAAATCGGAATTTAATATAATAATATAAGGTATGAATAGGAATCAGCAATTGTCACGTCTCGACGATCAGCAGAAAGTGTGGGACGTAGTGGTAATAGGCGGAGGAGCCACCGGTTTGGGTTGTGCGGTGGATGCCGCATCGCGCGGTTACAGCGTGGCGCTGTTCGAGCGCGAGGACTTCGCCAAATGTACGTCGAGCCGTTCGACCAAACTCGTGCACGGAGGCGTGCGCTATCTGCAGAAGATGGAGGTCGATCTGGTGCGCGAGGCCCTGCACGAGCGCGGAATAATGAAGCGCAACGCGCCGCATCTGGTGAAGGATCAGGCGTTCGTCATATCGAACTACAGCTACTGGGACAACTTCCTCTACTTCTTCGGACTGCTGTTCTACGACATACTCTCATTCGGATTCGGGTACGGACGTTCGCGCTTCATCTCGGCCCGCAAGGTGATGGAGTACATCCCCACTTCGGTCGAGAAGGGACTGAAGGGCGGCGTGGTGTATCACGACGGACAGTTCGACGACTCGCGCATGGCGGTCAATCTGGCACAGACGGCCGTCGAGCACGGAGCCGTGGTGGCCAACTACACATCGGTGGAACGCGTGCTGCACGACAGCGACGGCAAGGTATGCGGCGTGGTGGCCCGCGATCTGGAGAGCGGCCGGGAGTTCACGCTCAAGGCACGTTGCGTCATCAACGCCGCAGGAATATTCGTCGACGAGGTGATGCAGATGGACGAACCCGAAATGCCGAAGATGGTGGTTCCGAGTCAGGGCGTGCATCTGGTTCTGGACATGAAGTTCCTGCAGAGCGACTACGCCATAATGGTGCCCAAGACCTCGGACGGCCGCGTGCTGTTCGCAGTGCCGTGGCACGACAAGGTGGTGGTGGGCACCACCGACATACAGCGCCCCACGCCCGAAAGCGAGCCGCGGCCGCTGGAGGAGGAGATCGACTTCATACTCGGCACGGCAGGTCTCTACATGAATCCCGCGCCCACGCGCAAGGATATCGTGTCGGTGTTCGCGGGCCAGCGGCCTCTGGCGGCGCCCAAGAAGGAGGGCAAAAGCTCGAAGGAGGTGTCGCGCAGCCACAAGATAATAGTTTCGGACCACGACCTGATAACCATAACGGGCGGAAAATGGACATCGTACCGCCGCATGGCCGAAGATACGGTGGACCGAGCCATAAGCATGGGCAAGATCGAGAAACGCAAGTGCCGCACGCGCAACCTGAAGGTCCACGGATGGAGGCCGAATCCCGATCTGTCGGACCATATGTACGTATACGGCAGCGACGAACCGGCCATACTCGAGATGATAAAGAGCAATCCGGCATACGGCGAGCGCCTGAGCGACAAGTACGGCTACACGGCTGCCGAGGTGGTGTGGGCCGTGCGCGAGGAGATGGCCCGCACGGTCGAGGATGTGCTGGCACGACGCGTGCGCATGCTGTTCGTCGACGCCCGCGAGGCGCTGAAAGCCGCGCGACGCGTGGCCGAGATCATGGCCGGAGAGTGCGGTCACGACGCATCTTGGGTGGAGGCTCAGGTGGAGGCTTTCACCAAAGTGGCGAATAATTATATCGTTTTATAGTGGAAATAAGGATTTTTTAATTATCTTTACTCACCGTAAGACAAACAACTTAGCGAGAATCCCCGAATGCTTGAATTTTTCAGTCCGCCCGCGGCCCGTCCGCGCATTGCGAAAGAGAAGATAGACGGCGAATACCGCCGGATGAGGCTCAAAGTGTTTTTGGGCGCATTCTTCGGGTATGCCGCCTACTATCTGGTCCGCAAGAACCTGTCGCTGGCGGCACCCGGAATGATGGCCGAGGGATTGCTCGACAAGGAGAGCGCCGGATTCGCGATGGCCGGAATACCAATCGCCTACGCATTCAGCAAGTTCCTGATGGGAAGCCTGTCGGACCGTTCCGACGCCCGCAAGTTTCTCGTGGTGGGGCTCATCATATCTTCGGTGGTGATGATGTGCGTGGGACTGGTGCCGTTCTCGCAGTCGATAGCCGTCAATGCCGGCATGCTGTTCGCCTTCATGCTGTCGGTGGGATGGCTGTCGGGTATGGGATGGCCCCCGTGCGGACGGATCATGGCGCACTGGTTCTCGCAGAACGAGCGCAGCTTCAAGATGTCGGTGTGGAACACCTCGCACAACGTCGGCGGAGGGTCGCTCGCGCTGCTGGTTTCGGCCGGAATAGCGATATTCACCACGCTGGGCATAGCCGAAAGCTGGCGGGCGGCGTTCATATTCCCGTCGCTGGTGGCACTGCTGTTCGCCGCATTCTGCTGGTGGACGATGCGCGACACGCCCGAATCGTGCGGACTGCCTCCCGTCGAGGAGTACCGCAACGACTATTCGAGCCGTCGGGCAGCCGAGGGCGAGGAGATGAAGATACCGTTCCGCAGACTGTTCGTCGACTACGTGTTCCGGAACCGTCTGTTGTGGATGATAGCCGTGGCCAACGTATTCATCTACTTCGTGCGTTACGGTATAAGCGACTGGTCGCCGACCTATCTGCACGACATGCGGATCATGACGGAGAACGACAGCCGTTTCGCGTTCTCGCTGTTCGAATATGCCGGAATTCCGGGTACGATCGTGTGCGGATGGCTTTCGTCGCGGTTCTTCAACGGACGGTGCGCGCCGGTGAACGTGATCTACATGATGCTGGTACTGGTCGGAGTGGTCGTGTACTGGCAATCGTCGGCCGTGGCCTCGCTGCTGGGCGGTGATTTCGACACCGCACACCGCATGGTGGTGTATTTCGCGCTGGCGCTTACGGGATTCGCCGTTTACGGCCCCATAGCCCTGATAGGCATCCAGGCGCTCAGTTTCGTGCCGAAGAATGCGGCGGGAACGGCGGCGGGATTCGTCGGGTTGTTCGGCTATCTGTTGGGCGATGCCGTGCTGTCGAAGATCGTGATCGGTCAGGTGGCCGGATCCGACTGGGGCTGGAACGCTACATTCTGGTTATTCACAGCCGCTTGTGCGGCAGCTGCGGCGATATGTGCCGTTACTTGGAAAAAGGAGCTTGTGTTAATGCGTGAACGCATGGCGCAGGCACAACGATAAAGTGGGAGGTACGGATGGTGCGTGCGGGGTTTGTGGATTTTCCTCGTATGCTGAGCAAACAGACGTATCGAACACTGAATAGGTCGGTTTTTTTGTGATTCCCTTCGCTTTCGGGTGGAGGGAACTTTTTTTTGGCCGCTATGCACGACCTATACCCGTCGCAGGAGCCATGAACCGGATCGCGGGTCCGGAGGCCGGTTCGTGCGCGGCTTCGCCGCGTTGACAAATTCGACCCACCCCTAAATCCCCGCCTTGGCGGGGACTTCGGTCGCTTCGCTCCGAATATCGACACAAAACTGTATACGATTTTGGCCGCTATGCGCGACATATACCCGCCGCAGGAAACCATGAACCGGATCGCGGGTCCGAAGGTCGGTTCGTGCGCAGCTTCGCCGCGTTTGCAGATTCGACCCACCCCTAAATCCCCGCCTTGGCGGGGACTTCGGTCGCTCCGCTCCGGGTATCGACACAAAACTGTATACGATTTTGGCCGCTATGCGCGACCT
>CAZFIN010000017.1:17659-28930 GCA_964519525.1 uncultured Alistipes sp.
CCGCTCCGGGTATCGACACAAAACTGTATACGATTTTGGCCGCTATGCGCGACCTATACCCGTCGCAGGAGCCATGAACCGGATCGCGGGTCTGAATATCGGTTCGTGCGCGGCTTTGCCGCGGTTGCTAATTCGACACACCGCCGAATCTCCGCATCATTCGCATTACTCCGCAAACGGTGTGACCGGATATGCCATAATGTCGTAAACTGCCACTCGCAGGCTGCCAATACATGCCAAAACACGCCACGGATGTCCGATTACGGCTCTTGGCAAAGGATTTGCGACAATTGCCGGAAAATCGGAAACAAACGAAAAACAGATACGACATGAACATCAATTCATTGACGATCAAGGCGCAGGAGGCGCTGCAGGGTGCGGTGTCGCTTGCCAAGGAGCGCGGACAGCAGGCTGTGGAGCCGCTGCATCTGCTGAACGTACTGATAGCCGAAGACGACTCGCTGGCGGCATTCCTGCTGGGCCGCACGGGAGTGAACGTACGCCCGCTGCGCGACGAGGTGCGCAAGGCCATCGATGCGCTGCCGCGCGTTTCGGGCGGCAACGGCGAACAATACTTCTCGGCCGACACCTCGAGAACGATTCAGCGTGCGGTGGACTTCACCCGCACGTTCAACGACAAGTATGCTTCGGTGGAGCACCTGCTGCTGGCTCTGGTGGCCGAGCGCGGTGCGGCGGCCGACATGCTCAGGCGCAACGGCACGACCGAAAAGGAACTGACCGAGGCCATACGCACATTCCGCCGCGGAGCGACGGTCGATTCGCAGACCTCGTCGCAGGAGTTCAACGCGCTGGGCAAGTATGCCATAAACCTCAACGAGCAGGCACGCAACGGCAAACTCGATCCGGTCATAGGCCGTGACGACGAAATACGCCGCGTGCTGCAGATCCTCTCGCGCCGCACCAAGAACAACCCCATACTGGTGGGTGAGGCCGGCGTGGGCAAGACGGCCATAGCCGAAGGGATAGCGCACCGCATAGTGGACGGCGACGTGCCCGAGAATCTGAAATCGAAGGTGATATTCTCGCTCGACATGGGCGCGCTGGTGGCCGGAGCCAAGTATCAGGGCGAGTTCGAGGAGCGCCTGAAGGGCGTCGTGCAGGAGGTGATCGCAAGCGACGGCGAGATACTGCTCTTCATCGACGAGATACACACCCTCGTAGGTGCGGGCAAGAGCAGCGGCGCGATGGATGCCGCCAACATTCTGAAACCGGCGCTGGCGCGCGGCGAGCTGCGCACGATCGGCGCGACGACGCTCGACGAGTTCCAGAAATATTTCGAGCAGGACAAGGCACTGGAGCGACGGTTCCAGAAGGTGATGGTCGACGAACCGACCACCGAGGATGCCATATCGATCCTGCGCGGACTGAAGGAGCGTTACGAAAACCATCATCAGGTGCGCATCAAGGACGAGGCGATAATAGCCGCCGTGGAGCTGTCGCACCGCTACATCACGTCGCGTTTCCTGCCCGACAAGGCCATAGACCTCATAGACGAGGCGGCGGCGCATCTGCGTCTGGAGATGAACTCGGTACCCGAGGATATCGACAATCTCGACCGCCGCATACGTCAGCTGGAGATCGAACGCGAGGCCATACGACGCGAAAACGACGAGGAGCGCGTGGAGAACCTGACGCGCGAGATCGAGGAGCTGAAATCGAAAGAGTCGGCTCTGCGCGCCAAGTGGCAGGGCGAGCGCGACCTGCTGCAGAAGATACAGTCGAACAAGGATTCGATCGAACATCTCAAGGTCGAGGCGCAGCAGGCCGAGCGTCAGGGCGACTACGGCCGGGTGGCCGAGATACGCTACGGCAAGATCGTCGAGGCCGAGAAGCAGATCGACGCCCTGCAGGAACGGCTGCGGCTGACGGCAGCCGGAGGCGACGCCATGATAAAGGAGGAGGTCGACTCGCAGGACATAGCCGAGGTGGTTTCGCGGTGGACGGGCATACCCGTGCAGCGTATGCTGGCCTCGGAGCGCGAGAAGCTGCTGCACATGGAGGACGAATTGCACCGCCGCGTGGTGGGACAGCAACACGCCATAGAGGTGATAGCGGACGCCGTGCGCCGCTCACGCGCAGGGCTTAACGATGCACGCAAGCCCATAGGCTCGTTCATATTCCTCGGCACCACGGGAGTGGGCAAGACCGAACTGGCGAAGGCTTTGGCCGAATTTCTGTTCAACGACGACACGATGATGACGCGCATCGACATGAGCGAGTATCAGGAGCGGCACAGCGTGTCGCGTCTGGTGGGAGCGCCTCCGGGATACGTCGGTTACGACGAGGGCGGACAGCTCACCGAGGCGGTAAGGCGCAAGCCCTACTCGGTGGTGTTGTTAGACGAGATCGAGAAGGCCCATCCCGACGTGTTCAACATCCTGTTGCAGGTGCTCGACGACGGCCGTCTGACCGACAACAAGGGTCGCACGGTCGACTTCCGCAACACGATAATAATCATGACCTCGAACATGGGGTCGCATATCATTCAGGAGAACTTCGCGCGCGCGTTCGACGGCGGGCAGGTTTCCGCCGAAGCGGTGGAGCGCACGCGGCGCGACGTGGTGGAGATGCTGAAACAGCAGCTCAAGCCCGAGTTCCTGAACCGCATAGACGAGATAGTGATGTTCGAGCCGCTCACACGAAGCGACATAGAACAGATAGTCGACATACAGATGGGTGCCATACGCCGCATGCTGTCGGAGAACGGCATAAGACTGGAGTACACCGAAGCGGCGAAGGAGCTTATCGCCCGGCTGGGTTACGATCCGATGTACGGTGCGCGTCCGGTGAAGCGGGTGATACAGCGCGAGGTGGTGAACGATCTGTCGAAGCGCATTCTGGCCGGAGATGTCGACCGCGAACGTCCCATACGCATAGATGCCGACGGCGAAAGGCTGACATTCTCGAACTGACGCCCGGGCAGGAAACAGATGCCGGACTTCTTTTACGATCCGCCGCTACGCTTATCGTAGCGGCGGATTTCTTATGTGCAAACCGTTTCTTCCACAAACGGCAAAAACCGGCGGACACCTTCGCACTTTCGGGGCCAAATTCATAGATTCAATATTTTTTTTGCGATACTCCACACCGGTGCTGTTCATCGAACGGAAAATTTTCTAACTTTGTAATTGCTTCGGGTTACATCCCCGGGCAGACATATTTTGATGAAAGTGTTTTCGCTTTTGTCCTTAACGGAAAATGTAGCAGTTTTCAAAGGTAACAGGACAACGAACAGCACTCATTTCTTGTGTAGACTATGGACGAGGTGTATTCTGTATGCATCGCGTACTCCATATCTATTCGAGTGTGGGGTATCGCGTCGTTTATTGTTACTTGGGTCTTGCTACAACCTTCCGTTAGATGAACGAAAAACAACTCCACACTTTCCGTTTTTATACATAACCCGCCGTCGGGGAGTTGGACGGTAATGGAATTTGACCAAACTCAAATTTATATTACTATGAAAAAACTCTTTATTTTATTAGCGACTGCGGCACTGTCGTGCATCGGCTGCGGCAAAGAGTACGACGATTCGGCCCTGAACGGTCGTGTCGACAATCTCGAAAACCGTATAGCCAAATTGGAGGAGCTATGCAAGCAGATGAACACCAACATCTCGTCGCTGCAAACCATCGTCACGGCCTTGCAGAAGAATGACTACGTTACCGGAGTTACCCCAGTTACAAGCGGTGGCAAAACCATTGGTTACACTATCACTTTTGCCAAAAGCCCGTCTGTCACCATATACCATGGTCAGGACGGCAAGGACGGCGCCAATGGTGCTGACGGCAAAGACGGTGTAGATGGTGCCGATGGCAAAGACGGAGCACCCGGCAAGGACGGTCGTACACCGATTATCGGCGTGCGTCAAGACACGGACGGCATCTACTACTGGACGCTTGACGGTGATTGGCTGCTCGATGCGGCCGGTAACAAAATCAAGGCCGTGGGTCGCGATGGACGGAACGGTTCAGACGGCAATGATGGTGCATCCGGCGCAGATGGCAAGAATGGAAAAGACGGCATCGATGGTAAGGACGGGCAAAACGGAGCCGATGGCAAGGATGGCATCACTCCGCAGCTGAAAATCGAAAACGGCTACTGGTTCGTCTCGACCGACAACGGTGCGACGTGGACGAATCTCGGCAAGGCAACGGGCGCCGACGGCAAGGACGGCATCAATGGCTCGGATGGTAAAGATGGAGCCGACGGTAAAGACGGAAGTGATTCGATATTCAAGAGCGTCACGCAGGACGACACCGAAGTCTGTTTCATATTGAATGACGGAACGACAATTGCCATTCCGTTGGCATCGGGCAGTCTGTTCGGCCGTTTGCAGTCGGTGAAATATATTCCGCGTTATGCAGACGGACATGCGGTCGTACGTGGTCTCTGGTATGGTGAAGAAAACCGTCGTCATGTCTATATGGATTTCGAGGTATTGCCGAAAGATGCGGCGACAGAAATAGCCGCATCTTGGCAAACTGTTTTATCGATGAAAGCCCTATACACCTACGCCTCGACACGCGCGTCGTCGCTGACGTCTGCGGATATGCCTATTATTTCATGCGAGGCCGATGTGGAGAATGGCGTTATTACCCTTAAGGCGTCTGCAGAAAATTTAGGTAGACTAAAATATCAGAATGCGACCGCACGTCTTTCGATTTCCGACGGAGATGCAGTGGCGGTAATGTCCGAATATGTACCGATTAAAGAATCGGAAAATAGAGGATTTACAACATTCGTATATTATACTACGGATTCAGAAGATGCCATTGAAATGGATGACGATGATCTGGAGGATTTGTTCGATGCTGGTATCGTATCGCACACATTCGAGGATGGACAGGGAAGAATAGAACTCGACGGCTATGCTTATATTCGGCCTTATGCATTTCGGGACAGCGATCTTAAAAGTTTTCGCGTTGAGAAAGGCGCCGTTTTTATGGACGAATATGCATTCGCTGAATGTGATAAACTTGAGAATTTTGAGGCTTACCACGTTGTTGGCGGGATGGGTAAATTTGCATTCCATAAATGCTCAAGTCTGAAGACGGTACGCATGAGCGAACATGTTGGGTCTAATTTTAGTATTACTTCGATAAGTGAAGGAGCGTTTGCAGAGTGCAGAAATATCGAGAAAGTTATTATTCCACAGGAGATTACATCTATCGAGAAAAGTGCATTCAGTAATTGCAGAAAACTTACAAGCATTAACCTCGATAATATTACGACAATCGGGGAACATGGATTCTTTTACTGTGAGAATTTGGAAAATATTGATATTCCTAATGTCACCTATTTGGGTTCTGGTGCATTTGATAGGTGTAAGGGTATGACAAGTATCGATCTGTCGAGAGTTACATATATAGGAAGGGACGCATTTAACGGTTGGAAAGATCTGACGGAGGTTAGATTGTCGAATGATCTTGAATATATAGCCGGATTCGCAAACTGTACCGGCTTGACAAGCATCCATATACCGGAGAAAGCCGTTATTGGAGAAAATGCATTCTACGGTTGCAAGAATCTGAAATCGGTCAATATTCCGGAATGCAATACGGTAATAGATGCGTACACCTTCGAGTACTGCGAAAGTTTGGAATCTATTGACATTCCGAATAGTGTTACACGAATTTTTCGTGCATTTAACGGTTGCAGCAAACTGCATGACCTCGTAATACCGGCAGGAGTTACTCTACTCGGCGGTCCCAACTTCGAGGGGTGTGTCAACCTGAAGAATATTTATCTCAAACCAATGGTACCTCCGGGCGCGAGCGTCAGTGGCAGTCTCAAGGAACTGAATGTGAGAATATACGTTCCGACGGAATCGGTGGAGGCGTATAAGAATTCGGAGAGCTGGCGCGATTGTGCCGATCAAATAGAAAGTTACGATTTTAACGACTAATAAACATTGCAATTATGACAAACAAAACATCAAGGATTCATTTTCGGCCGTGGGTCGGGAAGAATTACGAACAGGGCATCGGCGGCAAGCGGTTGCTGGTGCTCGGCGAGAGCCAATACTCCTCTACGGACAATCCTGAGCAGACGCAGATGGTGATACGGAAACTGCTCGACTACAAACTCGGCTCCTGCGAATACGAGCCGTGGATGAAAACCTTCTCGGTATTCGAACGGGCTGTGGCTGGCAGAGAACTATCGGGCGAGGAGAGCGCGGCATTTTGGAATTCGGTGCTGTTCTACAACTTCGTGCAGGAAATGATGCCCTATAGAGGTTTCCGACCGACCCGCAAGCAGTTTGCCGATTCGGCAGCGGCATTCGAAGAGATATTGAACGAATACGAACCCGATCTCGTCATTGCGTGGGGAACGGCCTTGTACGACAGCACACCAGCGCTTGACGGACACGATGCGCCCTCTATCGCGTATGACGATACTGACACATACACATACGAATACACTCTGCGCTCGGGCAAGACGTGCCGCATGATGCGAATGTCCCACCCGGCATACGGCTATTCGTGGGAGTGGTGGCACGAAGTTATTGAGAAGTTCATGGCCTGAATCCAACGGGTATCTATTAAAGGGGGCGTGGCAAATGAAGTGTTCCCCTAAAGTTTTTTGTCTAACTTTTGGGAGGCACTTCAGACTTGTTGTATATCACATTATATTTTGCAGCTCCGCAGCGTGAGAACGGGACTGAAAAACCGGCACCGTAAAAACATCATACGACTCAAAAAAAGCACGGGCCGCCCTTTCGGGCGGCCCGTGCCGATTATGTGTACATCCGTTCGGATTATGCCTTACCGGCAGAACCAAGAACGTTCTCGCACTTGTGCATGTAGAGTTTCTTCAACTCGTCGCGGGCAGGACCCAGATACTTGCGGGGGTCGAACTCGGCGGGAGTGTCGACGAACACCTTGCGAACGGCTGCGGTCATGGCCAGACGGCCGTCCGAGTCGATGTTGATCTTGCATACGGCGCTCTTCGCTGCCTGACGGAGCTGCTCCTCGGGAATACCTACGGCATCCTTCAGCGCACCGCCGTGGGTGTTGATGATCTTCACGTACTCCTGCGGTACCGACGACGATCCGTGCAGCACGATGGGGAATCCCGGAAGCTGCTTCTCGATCTCGGCCAGAATATCGAAACGCAAGGGGGGCGGAACCAGAATGCCCTCCTCGTTGCGGGTGCACTGCTCGGGCTTGAACTTGTTGGCGCCGTGCGAGGTACCGATCGAGATGGCGAGCGAGTCGACACCGGTCTTGGTTACGAAGTCGATAACCTCCTCGGGGCGGGTGTAGGTGTGGTGCTCGGCCGAAACCTCGTCCTCGACACCGGCCAGTACGCCCAGCTCACCCTCGACGGTCACGTCGAACTGGTGTGCGTACTCCACCACCTGCTTGGTCAGAGCGACGTTCTCGTCATAGGGAAGGTGCGAACCGTCGATCATCACCGACGAGAAGCCCATGTCGATGCAGCTCTTGCACAGCTCGAACGAGTTGCCGTGGTCGAGGTGCAGGCAGATGGGAATGTTCTTGCCCAGCTCCTTGGCATACTCCACAGCGCCCTGAGCCATGTAACGCAACAGGGTCTGGTTGGCGTACTTGCGCGCGCCCGACGACACCTGAAGAATTACGGGTGACGAGCACTCGACGCAAGCCGAGATGATGGCCTGCATCTGCTCCATGTTGTTGAAGTTGAATGCCGGAATGGCATAACCTCCGTCGATTGCCTTCTTGAACATCTCGCGGGTGTTCACAAGACCCAGATCTTTGTAAGATACCATAATTCAGTTTTTATGAAATGTTAATGAATCATTTGCCGTTTGCACTGCGCACCGCGGTGCGCGGGGGACAGACTCACGCCTCGGGGCATGCTCTATCCGCATGCAAAGATACTAATTTATTTTCGCAAAAAGCAATACCGCACCGCATGTTGCCGATAAAAACGGCTCCGCATCGCTGCGGAGCCGCAATGACCGTGCGTCGGCGACTATTTCGCCGCCTCGAAACGGTAGGTTCCCGAACCGACCTTCACCCGGGTGTAGCCATCGGCATAGCCGGCCAGCTCGGCATCCGCGGAGTCGGCAACGGCAGCGCCGTCCAGCATCACGCTGTCGGCCGAGGCCGAGGGGACGTATATCTCAGCCGTGGTATTCACCGGCACGGTGACTTCCAGCGTGAACACACCGGCCGCGTCGTGCCACTCGGCCGCCGCACGGCCGTAGGGCGTGTCATGCTCGGCCTTCATGAACGTGAATCCGCCGCCCGTGCGGGGTTTCACCGCCATGGTCCTGAACCCGGCCGAGGTCTCGCGCAGGCCCGCGGCGTCGCGGTAGAGCCAGTCGCCGATGGCACCGTAGGAGTAGTGGTTGAACGAGTTCATGCCGTTGTCGGGTATGGTGCGGTCGGGCATCATCGAGTTCCAGCGCTCCCAGATGGTGGTGGCGCCCATGGTGACGGGATAGAGCCAGCCCGGATACTGCTGGCGCAGCAGCAGCGAATAGGCCAGATCGGCGTAGCCGTTCTCGGAAAGCACATGGCATATGTAGGGCGTACCGAGGAAACCGGTGGTTATGTGTCCGTAGTGCTTCACCCGCTCGGCCAGACGCGCCGCAGCCACGGGACGCATCTCCGCGGGCAGCATGTCGAAGTTGAGCGCCAGCACGTAGGCCGTCTGCGTGGCCGACACCAGATAGCCGGCCGGCGTCAGATAGGCATCGCAGAACGCCTCACGGACCTTGCGCGCCACCTCGGCATAGTGCGCCGCGTCGTCGCTCAGACCCAGCACGGCGGCGGCCTTGGCCAGCAGATCTGCCGAATTGGCGAAGAAGCACTGCTGTATCAGCGGTTTGTAGGTCACGGCCGAGTCGCCCGAGCAGTCGTTGTCGACGCTGTAGAAGAGCCAGTCGCCGTAGTGCCAGCCGACGTTCCACAGATAGTTGTCGCTCTGGGCGACCATGCAGTCGACCCAAGCCTTCATGCTCGGGTACTGGTTTTCGAGTATGCGTTTGTCGCCGTAGGCCATGTAGTGCTGCCACGGAACGATGACCGCCACGTCGGCCCAGCCCACGTGTCCCGCGCCGGTCAGCCCCTCGATGTGAGGCACCACGTCGGTCACCTGACCGTCGGGTTTCTGGTCGGCGGCAACGTCCCTGAGCCATTTGCGGAAGAAGTTCTGCACGTCGCGGTTGAAAGTGGCGGTGCGGAAAAACACCTGCGCGTCGCCCGTCCAGCCCAGACGCTCGTCGCGCTGCGGACAGTCGGTCGGCAGATCGACGAAGTTGCCGCGCAGACCCCACTGTATGTTGCTCTGAAGCTGGTTGACCTGCTCGTTCGACGACGAGAAGCTGCCGGTCCCGGGCATGTCGGAGAAGATGACCGCCGCACGGAAATCGTCGGGATCGAGTTCGCCGTCGATGCCCTCGACCTTGAGATAACGGAATCCGTAGAAGGTGAACAGCGGCTCGAAACGATCCTCGCCGCCGCTGCATATGTAACGGCTCTGCGCCTTGGCCGAGCGGAGGTTCACGGTGTAGAAATTGCCCTTCTCGTCGAGCACCTCGGCATGCGAGATCACTATCTCCTGCCCCGCCCGGCCCTTCACGGTGACGATCTCGCGACCCACCATATTTTGGCCGAAATCGAGAACCTTCTCGCCCGCAGGGGTCGTTATGACGGCCACCGGACTCTTTATCTCGTGCGTGACCACGGGTTCGCTGTCGCTGCTCACGAGATTGTCCAGCGAATAACCGGCCACATGCACCGTCTGCCATGCGCTGTCGTCGAACGCGGCCCCGCTCCAGCCCGTCTGGCGCAGACGCGCGTCGACCGTCTCGCCGTCGTACATCTCGGAATGAAGGATCTCGCCCGTCGAGGAGCGCCATGTGCCGTCGGTGGCTATCACCTCGCGCGAACCGTCGGCATACGTGACGACGATCTGGGCCAGCGCACCAAGCCGGTCCGACTCGTACATCTGATGTTCGCCGCTCGTCCAGCCCATGCGGCTGAGGTACCACCCCTCGCCCACCATGATGCCGAAGGCGTTCCGGCCGCGGGCAAGCATGTCGGTCACGTCGTAGGTCTGGTATTGCAGACGCTTGTCGTAACTCGTCCATCCGGGAGCGTAATGGGCGTTGCCCACCTTGCGGCCGTTTATGTAGGCCTCGTACATGCCGTGGGCGGTTATGTAGGCCACGGCCGAGGCGACGGGCTTGCCCAGCGTGAACGACTTGCGGAACATGGGCGCGGCATCGGTCGGCTCCCGCTGCTCGATCCACTGCGCCTCGAAACCGTCCGGCGAGATGAGTCCCGTGAGCCACGTGCCCCGCGCGCTCCACTTCGACGCACGGCCGCGGTCATCCCACACGCGTACCTGCCAATGATAGCGCGTGCCCGACTCCAGAGCCTCGCCGCCGTAGGGCACGGCCACCGAGTTGCCTGATTCCACGCGGCCCGAACTCCACACCGTTCTGCGGCCCTTGAACACACGGATCTCGTATGCTCCCTGCATCACGCCGCGGGCGTCGCTCGCGATCACCCAGCTCAGCACCGGATCGGGATCGGTCACGCCCGACGGATCGGTCATGTGATTCACTTTCAGCGATGTCACATCCAGCTGAGCCACAGCAGGCAGCCACAGCAGCACGGATGCCAATAACAACAAACGTTTCATATCGATCTTCAATTTCAGGTTAGTCCCAAATGTCTCCGCACGGCCGCCGCGAAAGGAGAGGGCACTCCCCCGCCGCATCAGGACAGGCGCGCGGCCCGCAACTGCAAATGTAGCATTTTTTTACCGGCCGCCGATCTCCGCACTGATCTTTTCGCTTCACGCGATGACCTTAGATCGGCAGCCGGGCCGCATCCGCAGCGGCTGCCGGACTCCGCCGCACGGCGGGACAGCGGCCCGGCTACGGCACAAAACCCGACGCGGCGGCAATTTTGCCTACTAAGTGCGAAAATTTTTAATTAAACCGAGATATTTACTATCTTTGCGGTGCTATGAGTGAATTCATCGTTTCGGCACGAAAATACCGCCCAGCCACATTCGCCTCGGTCGTCGGTCAGCAGAGCATAACCTCGACGCTGAAAAATGCCATCGAGCGCGGTCAGTTGGCGCATGCCTACCTGTTCTGCGGACCCCGCGGAGTAGGCAAGACCACCTGTGCGCGTATCTTCGCCAAAGCGATAAACTGCCTGAATCCCCAAGGGGCCGAGGCGTGCAACGAGTGCGAGTCGTGCCGCGCCTTCAACGAAGGACGTTCGCTCAACATACACGAAC
>CAZFIN010000018.1:0-22289 GCA_964519525.1 uncultured Alistipes sp.
CATGCCATCTGGACGATCAAGAATGCCGGCTACGAGGCTATCATCATCAACAACAACCCCGAAACCGTGTCGACCGACTACACGATCAGCGACAAGCTCTATTTCGAGCCGCTGACGGTGGAGGATGTGATGAATGTCGTGGAGCTCGAGCGGCCCGACGGTATCGTGGTGTCGCTCGGCGGACAGACCGCGATCAACCTTGCCGAACCGCTGGCGGAACTGGGCGTGAAGATAATCGGTACCGACATCGACGCCATCAACAACGCCGAGGACCGCAAGTGCTTCGAGCGCATCATGAACGAGGTGGGCATACCGCAGCCGCAGGCCGAAGCGGTGACCGACATCGAGGCCGGTGTGGCGGCGGCCGCGCGCATAGGTTATCCGGTGCTGGTGCGTCCGAGCTTCGTGCTGGGCGGACGTGCCATGCAGATTGTCGGCAACGAGCAGACGCTGCGCCACTATCTGCGTTCGGCGGTGGAGATCAACGAAAAGTCGCCGGTGCTGGTCGACAAGTACATTCAGGGCAAGGAGCTTGAGGTGGATGCCATCTGCGACGGCAGGGATGTGTTCATCCCGGGCATCATGGAGCATGTCGAGCGTACCGGTATCCATTCGGGCGACAGCATAAGCGTCTACCCCACCTTCAGCGTGAGTCAGGAGGTGAAGCAGACCATAATAAGCTACACCGAGCGTCTGGGTCTTGCCATCGGTATCGTCGGCCTGTTCAACATACAGTTCATCGTCGACGGTAACGACAAGGTGTATGTCATCGAGGTCAATCCCCGCTCGTCGCGCACGGTGCCGTTCCTGTCGAAATCGACTGGCGTGCCCATGGCCAAGATCGCTACCCTCGTGATCCTCGGGCACTCGCTCCGCGAGCAGGGCATAACGGAGATCTACGGCAAGGAGCGCAGCCGCTGGTTCGTGAAGTCGCCCGCATTCTCGTTCGCGAAGATCCGCGGTGTGGATTCATACCTTTCTCCCGAGATGAAGTCGACCGGCGAAGCCATAGGTTACGACCGGAGCCTGACGCGCGCGCTCTACAAGTCGCTGCAATCGTCGGGAATGACCGTGGCCAATTACGGTACGATATTCGTCACCATAGCCGATCAGGACAAGATGCGCGCTCTGCCGCTCATCCGCCGTTTCTACGATCTCGGTTTCAATATCGAGGCCACGAAGGGTACATGCGAATTCCTGCGCAGTCACGGCATACGCACGCGCCACCTTCGCAAGTTGAGCGAGGGCAGCAGCGAGATATACGATTCGCTGCGCAAGGGTCACGTGACATATGTCATCAATACCATCGACGTCAATCAGCACAGCACCCGCCGCGACGGTTACGACATACGCCGTGCCGCAGTGGAGAACAACGTGACGATATTCACGGCGCTGGAGACCGTGAGCGTGCTGCTCGACGTGCTGGAGGAGATAACGCTGGGAGTGTCAACCATTGATGCCGAGTAGACCGATGTACAAGAGAGCGATATATGAAGTTACGGCGAACGAACCTCTGGTTGCGGGCGTTTACCGTATGGTGCTGTCGGGTGATACGCAGTGGATCACCCGTCCGGGGCAGTTCGTCAATATCGAACTGGACGGATTCTATCTGCGCCGCCCCATATCTATATGCGACTATTCGGACGATACGATTACGATCATCTACAAGGTCGTGGGACGCGGAACCGAGGTCATGAGCCGCATGACGGCAGGTGCCGAACTCGACGTGCTGACCGGACTCGGCAACGGGTTCGATGCCGGTGCCGCGTGCCGCAGGCCGCTGCTTGTTGGCGGCGGCGTAGGCGTGCCGCCGCTGTACCGGCTGGCCAAGGAGCTTTTGGCCCGCGGCCTGCAGGTGAGTGTCGTGCTGGGATTCAATACTGCGGCGGAGATATTCTATGCCGACGAATTCCGTGCGCTCGGTGCCGATGTGTACGTATCCACGGCCGACGGGTCGTTCGGCGTGAAGGGATTCGTGACGGATGCCATCCGCGAGGCTGGGATAGACTTCGACTATTTTTATGCGTGCGGTCCCATGCCCATGCTGCGGGCTTTGTGCGAATGCTGTACGCAGAGCGGCGAGCTGAGTTTCGAGGAGCGCATGGGGTGCGGGTTCGGCGCATGTATGGGTTGCAGCTGCAAGACGCTGACGGGAAACAAGCGTATATGCAAGGACGGTCCCGTGATGAAACGCGAGGAGATAATCTGGTAAAACGCATAGTTATGACGAAAAGTTACGATATGTCGGTCGAATTGTGCGGCGTAAAGCTGGATAATCCGGTTGTTCCGGCCAGCGGTACGTTCGGATTCGGCAATGAACACAATAATTTTTACGATATCAATATTCTGGGCTCGCTGTCGTTCAAGGGTACCACCCGCGAGGCGCGTTTCGGAAATCCGACTCCGAGAATCGCCGAGTGCCGCGAGGGCATGATCAACTCGGTGGGGTTGCAGAATCCGGGTGTCGATGCAGTCATCGGCGAGGAGCTGCCGCGTCTGCGCAGCATATTCCGCAAGCCTATAATAGCCAACGTGAGCGGTTTTTCGGTGGACGAGTATGCCGAATGCTGTGCGAAGATCGACCGCGAGGAGCAGGTGGCCATAATCGAGGTGAACGTATCGTGCCCTAATGTGCATAACGGAGGCATGAGTTTCGGCACCGAACCCGCCATGGCGGCCGAGGTCACGAGGGCGGTCAAGGCCGTGACGACAAAACCGGTGTTTATCAAGCTGAGTCCCAACGTTACGGACATCGTGTCGATAGCACGTGCGTGCGAGGATGCCGGGGCCGACGGTATATGCCTGATAAACACTCTGCTGGGCATGCGTATCGACATCCGTCGCCGCCGACCGGTGATAGCCAACAGGATGGGCGGATTCTCGGGTCCGGCGGTATTCCCCGTGGCCTTGCGTATGGTGTATCAGGTGGCCGGCGCATGCCGGATTCCGGTTATGGGCTGCGGTGGAGTGTCGAGTGCGGCCGATGTGATCGAGATGATGATGGCCGGTGCCACGGCCGTGCAGGTCGGTGCCGCCAACCTGAAGGATCCCTATGCTTGCAAACGCATAATCGAGGATCTTCCGCATGAGATGGAGCGGCTCGGAATAGAACGGTTGCGCGACATAATAGGCGCTGCACAATAGCCGGGTGGCCGGAACGTATGAAAAAGCCTTCCTTTGAACGGGAAGGCTTTTTTGTGCTTGCAAGTGGCGGAGCCGTATGTTAATATGCTGTTTTGCATATGTTTAGTATTGGGGATTGTGGCGAAACAACCCTCTTTTTGTGATAAAACGCCCTTATCAGGTGACGGAAAAACGTGTGCGGTTTCTTTGAATTAGGGGGTAATGTCTTATTTTTGCACGACTTTTTAAGAATTTTTAGAATTGATGAGAAAAATGAAAATCGCGGTACTTGTGAAACAGGTTACCGATACGCGGGAAACGGTCGAGGCCAAGGTTAACGCCGACGGCGTGATCGACAGAAATGCTCTTCCGGCCGTTTGCAATCCCGACGATCTGAATGCGCTGGAGCAGGCATTGCGCTTGAAGGAGCGGATTCCGGAATGTGAAGTCGTGCTCGTCAGTATGGGACCGCAGCGTGCCGAAGAGGTGTTGCGCGAGGGCATATACCGCGGGGCTGACGAGGGCGTTTTGCTGTCGGACCGCCGTTTTGCCGGCGCCGACACTCTGGCCACATCGTATGCCCTGTCCATGGCCATAAGAAAGATAAATCCCGACATGGTGCTCTGCGGCCGTCAGTCTATCGACGGCGATACCGCTCATGTAGGTCCGCAGACGGCGCAGGCACTGGGCTGGCCGCAGGTGACTTATGTGGAGGAGATAACGGAATTCGCGGACGGTAAGGCTATCGCCCGCCGTCGTACCGACAAGGGCGTGGAGACGGTCGGGACTACCCTGCCCGTTGTCATGACGGTAGGCGGAAGCGGAGCTGCTCCCTGCCGTCCGTGCAATGTCCGGCGCATACTGGAGTACCGCAAGTGCGGAATAACGTGCTGGACTGTCGATGATCTGGGCGGTGATGCCGCACGCTACGGATTGGGCGGTTCGCCTACTCAGGTGGTCGACAGCCGGACGATAACCGTCGGGCATAAGGATACGGCATGGATCGGCGGCGACGATGAGTCGCTGTCGGGACTCGTGGCCCATCTGGTGGAGAGTCATATTGTTGAATAATGCTGAACTGAAAGAACGATGAAGAGTGTTATGATATATTGCCAGACCGAAAACGCCGGGTTGTGCGAGGTAAGTCTGGAACTTCTGACCAAAGGCCGCCGGCTGGCCGGGGAACTGGGCGGAGAGTTGTCGGCAGTGCTCGTAGGCGACAAGGTGTCGCATCTGGTGCCCGAGGTGTACGGTTATGGTGCGCAAAGGGTTTATTGCGCGGAGGACGACCGGCTCGGGGAGTATCTTACGCTGCCCTATGTCAGGATCCTGAAATATGCGGTCGAACGTGAGCGGCCCGAGATATTTCTCGCCGGAGCCACGAGCGAGGGGCGTGATCTGACGCCTCGTCTCGCCGCGGAACTGCATTGCGGACTTACCGCCGACTGTACGGCGCTCGAACTGGGTGACTGTTCGTATAAGGATAAGGAATACCGAGGAGTGCTGAAGTGCATCCGTCCGAGTTTCGTCGCCAACCAGCTCACTACGATCATATCGCCGTCCACGCGGCCGCAGATGGCTACCATTCGCGAGGGTGTGATGGCCAAGGAGCCGCTCGACGTTGCGGTGGACGGATCGTGCGAAACGATAGATGTCGCGTCGCTGCTTGAGCCCGCCGATTTCGCCGTGGCCGTTATCGAGCGGCATGCCGGAGCGCGTGGCGTGGATCTGAAAAAGGCCAAGGTCATAGTTGCCGGCGGCTACGGTATGGGCAGCGCCGATAACTTCGCTTCGCTGTTCCGTTTGGCCGAGCTTCTCGGCGGCGAGGTCGGGGCTACGCGTGCCGCCATAGATGCCGGATATGTGGACGGTTACGAACGTATGATCGGCCAGACCGGAATAACGGTCCGCCCCAAGCTGTACATAGCCTGCGGTATTTCGGGACAGGTGCAGCATACGGTCGGCATGGATAAGTCGGCCTGCATAATATCCGTAAACTGCGATGCCGACGCGCCCATTCACCGGATCGCCGACTATGCTATTGTGGCCGATGCCCGACAGACGGTGGAAAAACTGATTACGCTGATAAGCAACAACAGACGATAGAGAACAGATATGAATAACTACTATAAGGATAACGACAGATTGAAACGCCAGCTTGCGCATCCCGCGATGAGGCGCATAGTGGCGTTGAGAGAGGATAATTATGCGCAGAGCAGGAAGTTCCGGTCGGCTCCCGAGAATTTCGCCGATGCGGTTGACTGCTACGACAAGGTGATGGAGGTCATGGGCGAGATATGCGCCTCGACCATTGCCGGCAATGCTTTCGGAGTCGATGCCGAAGGGCCTCACTGCGAGAACGGCCGGGTGCGCTATGCTTCGGGCACGCAGCGCAATCACGACGAACTCACGCGTGCCGGACTTTACGGCATATCGCTGCCTCGCGAATACGACGGCTTGAATTTCCCTACGGTGCTGTTCGTCATGGCTTCGGAGATGGTGGCGCGGGCCGATACGGGTTTCTGCAATATATGGTCGTTGCAGGATTGTGTCGACATAATCCGCGAATTCGGCGACGATGATATCAAGGCCGAATTCCTCGGCCGCATAGCCGGAGGAGCCACATGCTCGATGGACCTTACCGAGCCCGATGCAGGAAGCGATCTTCAGGCGGCCATGCTTAAGGCTACGTGGGACGAGGAGCGCGGCATGTGGCTGCTTAACGGAGTAAAGCGGTTTATCACCAACGGCGATGCCGACATAAAACTCGTGCTTGCCCGTTCGGAGAGCGGCACGACGGATGCGCGCGGCCTGTCGTGTTTCGTCTACGATAAAAACTGGGGCGGCGTCACGGTGCGTCGCATCGAGCACAAGATGGGTATCAAGGGGTCGCCGACATGCGAGCTGGCGTTCGACAATGCTCCGGCCAAGATCGTCGGCAAACGCTGTATGGGACTCATACGCTGTGTGATGTCGATGATGAACGGCGCACGGCTGGACATAGGAGCCCAGTCGGTGGGTGTCATGGAGGCTGCCTTGCGCGAGGCTGTGCGTTATGCCAACGAGCGCCGTCAGTTCGGCGTGAACATCGCTTCGTTCCCGGCCGTTTACGAGATGCTGGGCAATATGCGGGCCAAGCTGGATGGCTCGCGCGCGTTGCTCTACGAGACGGCCCGTTATGTTGACATAGCCAAATCTCTCGCCTCGAAGCCCGAACTGTCGGATGACGAGCGTGCCGAGATGCGCCGAGCCGCGAAGTATGCCGATATGCTTACCCCCATACTGAAACTTATGGCGGGTGAATATTCAAATCAGGTGGCGTATGACGCGGTGCAGGTTTACGGCGGATCGGGCTACATAAAGGAGTTTGCCGTCGAGCGCCTCTACCGTGATGCGCGTGTTACGACTCTGTATGAAGGTACATCGCAGATGCAGGTGGTTGCCGCGGTGCGTTACGTGGCCAGCGGAGCGTTGTTGAACCGCATACGCGAATACGAGGCCGATGCTTCGATTCTCGATGTGCCGTTGCGCTGCAAGACCCGTCTGCGTGCCATGACGGATGAGTTCGAGCGTTTGTGCGGCGAGGTGGCGGCCATGGATGGCGACTACCCTACGCTGCATGCCCGCCGTTTGGTGGAGTCGGGTGCGCGGATAGTGATAGCCTATCTGTTGCTGATGGATTCGAAGTCGGACGAGCGTGCCGATCTGTCGGCTGCGACATATCTTAATATGGCAGAGTCGCAGAACCGCGAGGCGGCTGCGGCGATAGCTGCGGCACACGGCGGTGATTATGCCGAGCGGATGAAGTCGGCGTTCAATTGCGGCTGCTGACGCATGTCGCTATCGAACAGCGGGCCGGATGTTACTCCGGCCCGCTGTCGTTTGTGCCGATCCTTATTTTAGCAACCGCACCGTCTTCTCACGATTCCTGTTTTTCGGGGCCGGATTCCGCTGCCGCATGCCGGTTCGGTGCGTGGCCGGGATGTGATTGCTAATCCGTTCCATCGGCTCCCGGTTTCATGCAGGGGCTTTCTGTAGGGGCCGGCTGACAACATGTGTCCGGACTGAGCGGCGGTATGCTCCCCTCTCTTGTAAAGCGGAAACTCCTGCCGGCACGGGAAACACTATTCCGCCATTGCGATTTCCTCGTCCGGCTCCACGTTTTGGGTGAGTGCGGCGGAATTGTATCGGTCGATCTTCCCGATCAGGTTCTTGAAGTAGCTTTTCGATACAGGTATGGGTTTTATCTCCTTGTTCGATAGGATTATGTATCTGATCTTGCTGCGCTTCTTTATGTGGTTTATTTTCATCACGTTCACCATGTACGACCGATGGCAGCGCACCATGCTCGTGTCGGCGAGATTCTCCTCGATGGTCTTGGTGCGGCAGCGCAGCATGTACGACAACAGTTTGCCGTGGTTTTCGTAGTAGATTTTCACGTAGTTGTCCTGCGACTCCATGTAGTACAGCGAGTCGGAGCTTATGGTGAGCTTCAGCGTGCCGTTGTAGTCGTAAAGATTTACGAGCGAGGGATATACCACCGTGTTCTCGCTGTTGAGCGACATTTCGTACTGCAACATCTGCAACTCCTCGGTCTTGGCCTTGTATGCGGCGTAGAGCGTAAGTATGGTGTACGGAATCGCCATTATCAGCAGCACGCATCCGATGGCTTTCAGCAGTATTATCCATGCCGGTTGTTCCAGCGGGGTGATGAATACGGTGGTGAAGAACGTGTAGAACAGCGATATGACCGTCATCTCGCATATCAGCCACAGTATGTACTTCGTAAACGTGAAACTGATGTGATTCTGTATGCTGTACATGAGCTGCTTGCTGATAAGCATTATGGCCAGAGCCACCAGATAGAATGCCGCGGTCATGCCCAGATGCGAGAGATTGGTTATGCTGAACCATGCCGTGATGGAGAACGGGGTGTATAACGCCATGAACAGGAACGAAAACGTGAGAATGAATATCACCGACCCGATCAGATAGCGTTTGTCGAGCAGAAACTTTGGAATCTCTCTATTTTTATCTATTTTTGCCATGAAATTTTCGTTTTACAGCTGTGCAAAGATCGTAAAATAACTTCAAAATACATAACTTTTGCCACTTATAATGTCACTTTCGTCACAAAAAGGCGTTTTTGACCGTCAGATCGAGGTAAATTTCATGGTTTTGAATATTTTTGCATCCAACCTGCGGATTTTGCGGGAACAGGACACTACCCGTAGTAACGAAAAGAGTTGAAACATTTATTATAAAGTGGAATAATAATGAAGATTATCGGAACGGGCAGGGCGAATCCTGCCGTAGTTGTAACCAACTCGATGCTCGAACAGTTTCTCGACACGAGCGACGAGTGGATCAAAGAGCGCACGGGCATGGCCGAGCGTCGCGTCATTTCATCGGAGAAGCTGGAGGATATGGCTACCGAAGCCTCGCTCAAAGCCATCGAGGATGCCGGACTCACTCCGGCCGACATTGATTATATAATCTGCTCGAACGTCGTAAACGAATATGTGACTCCCGGTCTCAGCTGTATCGTGCAGGGAGCCATAGGCGCCAAGTGTGCCTGCGTGGACGTGAACGCCGCATGTTCGGGATTCATCTATGCGCTCGACATGGCCGATGACCGTCTGAAGAGCGGCAAGGCCAAGAATATCCTCGTGCTGGCGGCCGAGGAGCCTTCGCGCATGGTCGACTGGAAGGACCGCAGCATCTGCGTGCTGTTCGGCGACGGTGCCGGTGCCGTAGTGGTTACCGAGGGCGAGGGAATGATCGGATCGCGTCTGACGACGGTGAGCAAGACCGATTGCCTGTACTATTTCCGTACTCTGGAGCCTACCCCCTACATTACGAAGGAGGAGAAGTCGGCTCCCATGTTCATGAACGGCCGCGAGGTGTTCAAGACGGCGGTACTCTCGTCGTCGCGCGACATCAAGACTCTGCTCGACGGGGCCGGACTGAAACCGTCCGACATAAAATACTACGTTCTGCATCAGGCGAACATGCGAATCATCGAGGCGATATGCAAATATCTGAATCTCGACATGTCGTATTTTCCGCACAATGTCGACCGTTACGGAAACACATCGTCGGCCAGCGTGCCCATCCTTCTGGACGAACTTAATCGCGAGGGCAAGCTGCAGCGCGGCGATAAACTCGTATTCAGTGCTTTCGGCGCCGGTTTCACCACCGGTGCATGCATAATCGAATGGACAAAATAAAACATTGCAAGAATTATGGAACAAAGAGTAGTCATCACCGGTCTGGGTGTAATCTCGCCGGTAGGAAACACGATTGCCGATTTCTGGAGCAATCTGGTTGCCGGAAACTGCGGCATCGACTTCATAAAGGGTTTCGACGATTATAATCTGCCTGTCAAGGTAGCCGGTCAGGTGAAGAACTTCGATCCTGCGGCCAACGGTCTCGACTCGGCCAACGTCCGCCGCAGCGATGTATATTGCCAGTACGCTATGGCAGCTGCCTATCAGGCAATGATGGACAGCGGTCTGGTGAGCGGCGAGAATGTGGCTCCGGAGCGTCTGGGTACCTATATAGGTTCGGGTATCGGCGGTCTTCAGACTTTCGTAACCGAGACCGAGAAACTGATAAAGGAGGGTGTGCACCGCATATCGCCTCTGTTCATTCCCATGATGATCTCGAATATCGCGGCCGGAAACGTGGCCATCAAGTTCAATGCCCAGGGTGTGTGTCTGCCCGTGGTTACGGCATGTTCTACCGGAACGCACGCGGCCGGCGAGGCGTACCGCGCCATCAAGTACGGCTATGCCGACGCCATCATCGCCGGAGGCGCCGAGGCTTCGGTGCATCCGCTTGCTATCGGCGGTTTTGCCAACAGCAAGGCGCTGTCGCGTTCGGAGGATCCCAAGTGCGCGTCGATACCGTTCAATATCAACCGCAACGGTTTCGTGATGGCCGAGGGTGCCGGAGTGCTTATCTTCGAATCGCTGGAGAACGCACAGAAGCGCGGAGCGAAGATCTATGCCGAGGTCGTCGGTTACGGCAACAGCTGCGACGCCCACCACTACACGGCTCCGCGTCCCGACGGTATTCCCGCATCGCGTGCCATGAAGCAGTCGCTCGATGAAGCCGGCTTCGATGCCGAGAAGGATCTGCTCTACATAAATGCCCACGGTACGAGTACGCCGCTCAACGACAAGTCGGAGACGGCGGCTATCAAGCTGGCTATGGGCGAGGAGGCAGCGCGCAAGGCTATCATCAGTTCGACCAAGTCGATGACCGGTCATATGCTCGGTGCAACGGGTGCTGTGGAGCTTATCGCCTCTACCCTCGCGCTGAAAGAGGGTGTCGTACCCCCTACCATCGGTCTTACCGATCCCGACCCCGAGTGCGATCTCGACTATACGCCCAACGTAGCCCGCAAGGCCGATCTTACGATCGCCATGTCGAATACGCTCGGATTCGGCGGCCACAACGGCTGTGTGGCATTACGCAAATGGTAAACACAAAAACAGGAAGAATATAATGAAACTTTTGGAAGGTAAGGTAGCTCTCGTTACGGGTGCTGCCAGAGGTATAGGCAAGGCAATCGCCATGCGTTTTGCCGAGCAGGGTGCCGATGTGGCATTCACCGATCTTGTAATCAACGAGGCTGCCGAGCAGACCGTGGCCGAACTGGAGGCTATGGGCGTGAAGGCCAAGGGCTATGCTTCGAATGCCGCTTCGTTCGAGGAGTCGCACGAGGTGGTGAAGCAGATCGTGGAGGATTTCGGCCGCATAGATATTCTGGTGAACAATGCCGGTATCACCAAGGACGGTCTGATGATGCGTATGTCGGAGGCCCAGTGGGATGCCGTAATTAACGTCAACCTGAAGTCGGCGTTCAATTTCGTTCACGCCGTGGTTCCCGTAATGGCACGTCAGCGCGGCGGTTCGATCATCAACATGTCATCGGTCGTAGGCGTTTCGGGCAATGCCGGACAGTGCAACTATTCGGCATCGAAGGCCGGTATGATCGGTCTGGCCAAATCTATCGCCAAGGAGATGGGTCCCCGCGGCATACGCGCCAACTGCATCGCTCCGGGATTCATCATCACCGACATGACTAACCAGCTCTCGCAGGAGGTGCGTGACGCGTGGGCGGCACAGATCCCTCTGCGCCGCGGCGGAACGCCCGAGGACGTGGCCAATGTGGCTCTGTTCCTTGCCAGCGACATGTCGAGCTACGTGAGCGGTCAGGTTATCCACTGCTGCGGTGCCATGAACTGCTAACGGCGGAGTGACAGTAATTATGAAGCTGCCCGAGTTTATCGGGCGGCTTTTTTGTTGCCGGATTTCGCAAGTGTTTTACGTGACCGGGTGTGGCGCAGAGGCGAGGCCGCACCGTCTCTTTATGCCGCAAGGGGGATATTTTGCGGATAAGTATTGCTTATCTCGCAAAAAAATGCTATGTTAGCACTGTGAAAAACGCGAATAAAAATCAAAACACGATATGACAATGAACCAGAGAGATGTAATCATAGCATGCGATTTCAGCAGTGCCGAGGCTACGTTGGCTTTCCTTGACAAGTTTACCGACCGCAAACCGTTCGTAAAGATCGGTATGGAACTCTATTATGCCGAGGGCCCGTCGATAGTCCGCGAGATAAAGGCGCGGGGACACAGGATATTCCTCGATCTGAAGCTGCACGATATTCCCAATACGGTGAAGAAGGCGATGGCTGTCCTTTCGCGTCTGGATGTGGATATGTGCAACCTTCACGCGGCCGGTACCGTCGATATGATGAAGGCTGCTTTGGAGGGACTCACCCGTCCCGACGGCACGCGTCCGCTGCTGATTGCCGTGACGCAGCTCACCTCAACGAGCGAGGAGCGCATGCGCCGCGAGCTGTTGATCGACGCAACCATCAATGATACTATCGTGCATTATGCCCGCAATGCCCGCGAGGCCGGTCTGGACGGTGTGGTATGTTCGCCGCTGGAGGCCGGTATGGTAAAGGAGGCTTGCGGCAGCGGTTTTGTCACGGTGACCCCGGGTGTGCGCTTTGCCGACGGCGAAGTGGGTGATCAGGTGCGTGTGACGACTCCGGCCCGTGCCCGCGAGATAGGTACGGACTACATCGTTGTCGGCCGTCCCATTACGCAGGCAGCCGATCCCGTGGCGGCATACAACCGTTGCGTAGCGGAGTTTTGCGGTGAATAACCGGATTTGAGAAGTTCGCGCTTATGCAACCGGTCAGGATGTTCTATCTGAAGAATTGCCCGTTCTGCAAGAAGGCGATCCGATATATCGGGGAGCTGAAAGCCGCTCACGAGGAACTGGCGCCGATTGAAATCGAGATGATCGAGGAGTCGGAATTGCCGGATGTGGCCGATCAGTATGATTATTACTACGTGCCTACGTTCTACGTCGGCGGCGTGAAGGAGCATGAAGGCGGAATCTACCCGGAGGAGGTCGAGCGGATTCTGCGCAAGGCTTTGGAATAGGATGGATGCATGGTTCTCAGGTCCGTGCGAATGCGCGGTGCGCGACGAAAGGCTGATCGACGGACTCGTATCGGTATGGGAGTCTTCGGTGCGCGCTACTCATGCGTTTCTTTCCGAAGAGGACATCGTGCGTATCCGCACGCAGGTGCGCGCGGCACTAGCCGGAGTCGGGATGCTGTATGTCGTGACCGACAATTCGAAGCATCCGGTGGCTTTCATGGGTGTCGCCGGGAATGAACTGGAGATGCTGTTCGTTCACCCCGACTGTTTCGGCCGCGGCATAGGCGGGCAAATGCTTTCGTATGCAGTGAGGATGTGCGGAGTCAGGCGCTTGTGCGTGAACGAGGACAATCCGCGGGCCGTGGCGTTTTACGGTCGTCATGGATTCGTGACCGTCGGCCGTCGGGAATGCGATGATTTCGGAAACCGGTTTCCGTTGCTGACCATGGAACTTAACGAACCTGAATCAGGTTCGAAGCCGGTCGGCGAGATGAATTGAGACAGATATTGAATGAATATTAAAATTATATTGTTATGGAGAAGAAAATAGCCAAGGACCTTCTTTCGATCGGCGCGGTTTTCCTGCGCCCCGAGCAGCCGTTCACATGGGCGAGCGGAATCAAAAGCCCGATATATTGCGATAACCGCCTGACCCTTACGGCACCTCGCGTGCGTGATGCTGTCGAGAAAGGGTTGGCCGATATGGTAAAGACGTACTACCCCGAATGCGAGGTGCTGATGGGTACATCCACTGCGGGTATCGCCCATGCCGCCATCACCGCTACCCTGCTCGATCTGCCTATGGGCTATGTGCGCAGCGGTGCTAAGGACCACGGACGTGCCAACCAGATAGAGGGACGTCTGGAGAAGGGTCAGAAAGTCGTTGTAGTGGAGGATCTGATCTCTACCGCAGGCAGTTGCATCGAGGTCGTGAACGTGCTGCGTGAGGCCGGTGCCGATGTGCTGGGTGTGGTAAGCATATTCACATACGGCATGAAGAAGGGACTCGACCGTATGGCCGAAGCCAAGGTTGAGAACCATTCGCTGTCGAACCTCGACGCACTCGTGGAGGCCGCGGCCGAGGAGGGCTACATAAAGACCGAGGACTGCGCGCGCATAATAGCTTTCCGCAACAACCCGTCGGACGATAGCTGGATTAACAAATAAGCAATGTTCGCAAGATGAGACATTTGATCGATACCACCGACATTTCGGTGGAAGAGGTGGACCGTATCATCGCTACGGCGCTGGACATAATCGACAATCGCGACAAGTATCGCGAAGTGTGCCGCGGTAAGAAACTGGCCACTCTGTTCTATGAGCCGAGTACACGTACCCGGCTGAGTTTTACGTCGGCCATGATGGAGCTCGGCGGCAGCGTACTCGGATTCTCCGATGCCGCGTCGTCGTCGGTAAGCAAGGGCGAGACGGTAGCCGATACGGTGCGCGTCATCGGCTGCTTCGCCGATATTATCGCCATGCGTCACAGCAAGGAGGGAGCGCCTCTCGTGGCTTCGCAGTATTCCGAGGTGCCGATAATCAATGCCGGCGACGGCAGCCATGCCCACCCTACCCAGACTCTTACCGATCTGCTTACGATCCGTCGCGAGAAGGGGCGTCTGAACAATCTTACGATAGGATTCTGCGGCGACCTTAAATTCGGCCGCACGGTGCATTCGCTTATCAAGGCATTGTCGCGCTACGAGGGAATCAATGTGGTTCTTATCGCTCCCGAGGAGTTGCGTCTGCCGTCGTACATTCGCCGCGAGGTGTGCGACAAGAATCATGTACCTACGCGCGAGGTCGCTACGATGGAGGAGGTAATGCCCGAACTGGACATACTCTACATGACCCGCGTGCAGAAGGAGCGTTTCCTGGACGAGGAGGAGTTCGAACGTCTGAAGGACAGCTTCATACTCAACCCCGAGCGTCTGCGCAATGCGAAGAAGGATATGATAATCCTGCATCCCCTGCCGCGTGTGAACGAGATTACGCGCGATGTGGACAACGATCCGCGTGCCGCCTATTTCCGTCAGGTGGAGAACGGGAAGTTCGTCCGCATGGCACTGATATACACCCTGCTGGAGTGGGCCAAGGAGCGCCCGGCCACGCAGACGCCGCGCATAGGCGACGATCTGATACGCAACGACATGCGTTGCGGCAACCGTCAGTGCATATCGAACTGCGAGGATGTCGACCATCTGTTCCGTGTGACCGATGAGGGCGATTATCGTTGTGCTTATTGTGAATCGAAAGTAAAATAGGAATTGAGAAATATGGTAAAAATAGGTACGCCGCTTACGCCGGTGGCTAAAAAGGCGTTGTTGTGCGGATCGGGTGAACTGGGCAAGGAGGTGGCTATCGAGTTGCAGCGCTACGGAGTGGAAGTCGTGGCGCTCGACAAGTATGCCGATGCTCCCGCGATGCAGATAGCCCACAGATCGTATGTGCTGTCGATGCTTGACGGCAAGCGTCTGCGCGAGATAATCGAAGCGGAGAAGCCCGACTACATCATTCCCGAGGTGGAGGCCATCGCCACCCCCACGTTGGTCGAGTTGGAGAAGGAGGGTTACAATATTATACCGACGGCCGAGGCCGCTTTGCTTACGATGAACCGGAAGGGAATACGCTGTCTGGCTGCGGAAAAATTGGGAATCCCCACATCTCCCTACCGTTTTGCCGCAACCCGCGAGGAGTTCGACGAGGCCTTGCGCGAGATCGGGGTGCCGTGTGTGGTCAAGCCTATCATGAGTTCCTCGGGACACGGACAGAGCGTCGTGCGTACCATGGCCGATGCCGACGAGTCGTGGCGTTGCGCGCAGGAGGGCGGCCGTGCCGGCGGCGGCGAGGTCATCGTGGAGGGCTTCGTGAAGTTCGATTACGAGATAACGCTGCTTACCGTGCGCCACAGCGGGGGAACGTCGTTCCTTGAGCCTATCGGCCACCATCAGGTCGACGGCGACTACCGCGAGTCATGGCAGCCCCAGCCAATGAGCGAGACCGCTTTGGAGCAGGCCCGCGACATAGCCAAACGTGTGACCGACGCTTTGGGCGGTTACGGCATTTTCGGCGTCGAACTTTTCATCGCCGGCGACAAGGTGTTGTTCAGCGAGGTGTCGCCCCGTCCGCACGATACGGGAATGGTCACCATGATTTCGCAGGATCTGTCGGAGTTCGCGCTTCATGCGCGCGCGATTCTCGGTCTGCCTGTTCCGTCTATCCGCTTTTTCGGGCCGAGTGCATCTAAAGCCGTGGTGGTCGAGGGTGACAGCGACAAGGTGGTGTTCGGCAATCTTGAAGAGGTGGTTGCGGAGCCGGATGTCCAGATACGCATCTTCGGTAAGCCCGAGGTATGCGGACACCGCCGTCTGGGTGTGATACTTGCCCGCGGCGAGAACGTGGAGGATGCCAAGGCCAAAGCCGAACGGGCTTACGGAAAACTGAATATAGAGGTGCTGCCGCGCTGATCGTCATGCCGGACTGCGATACGATATTCCGCAGGGCTGTGGTTGATGACGCTGCGGCGGTGGCGCATATAGTCGCCTTGGCTTTCGGCGAGGACCTGATGCGGCGTCTGTGCGGTGATTTCGGTGAAATGCTGCTCGAAGAGTTGGTGCGCAGGGACGATACGCAGTATAGTTACCGCAATGTGATAGTTTGCGAGATCGGTGGAGAAGTTGTGGGAGCCGCGTGCGGTTACGACGGTGCGCGGCTGCACGAACTTCGCGAACCGGTTCTCGACGCCATACGTGCGAGGTACGGTTCTGCGCCCGATGTGACCGATGAGACGTCGGCCGGCGAGTTCTATCTCGACACCTTGGGTGTGTTGTCCCATATGCGGGGCCGGGGACTGGGTACCGGATTGATTCGTCGCATGTGCGCCGACGCGTTTGCCGATGGGCACGGACGTGTCGGATTGCTCGTGGATTCGGGAAACCCTGCTGCCGGACGTCTTTATGAGCGTTTGGGGTTCGAATATGCCGGTGAGGTGCTGTTCTTTGGCCATAAGATGTATCACATGCAGTTATTGCGACGGGATTTATGAAGTAGGCTGTTCCTACTGATATTTACGGCTCTGCTCGTGTATTGCCGGAATAGAATAGGACCTCCGGCCGAGGAGGCCCGCTACGCTTGCTCCGCAGGCTGTGACTCACTAAAGTATATAGTTTCCCTAAAAATTTATGAAAAAAATATTGTTAGGCATAATATCATTTTGTTTGTTCTCCTGCAAAGGTCCGTCGCATGAACGGGAGTACATTGTAAATGTGGATCCGGATGTTGCTGCTGACGTGAATCTTGAGAATGTCGAAAGAACTGTACTGATGCAGGATGGCATGGGTGCGATATTGGGCCCCATCGTAAAATCGGTACTGACCGAGGAGGGATACTTCATATTGTCACGAAACAGATTGATGCAGTTTGATCGTGACGGGGTATTTCGAAACTGCATAAGCAATGTCGGACGTGCAGCGAATGAATACGTGTCAGTCTCGGACTTCTGGCTCGACGGCGGAAATGTATTCATATACGATATGAATGGTAGAAAAGTTTTGGAATATTCTGTCGGCGGTGAGTTGATCGACGTACGTTCGCTGTCGCAGACGGCGGATGAAAATTTCATACCGTTCGATTATCTGACTCCGTTTGCCGGTGGATATGTCGGGAAATGCGTATGGAATGGAGTGGACGGAGTATCGCCGGCACTGGCATTCTATGATTCCGGATATGAATATGTGAAAACGTTGGGCAATGTAACCATAAATTGCGGGTTGCGGCTTGGGGTTCCGCTGTTCGGATCGTCGGATGAAGTGTTGTATTGGAATGCGTTGGGTAACACCGTTTACAGCGTCGACGACGGGTTGGAGGTAAAGGATAAGTATCGGGTGTCATTCGACGGCAAGGATTTTCCGGCACGGGCATCGGTTGCCGACGATTATGAGCTGCTCGGTTTGTACGAGAACGACAAGGAGTGGCGGATGAAGCATGCCGGCATTATGGCATATGTGTGGCAACGCGGTGATCTGTTAATGTTTACCTATATGTATCGGGACATTCCGCATTTGTGTATCTACGATGTTTCGAGCGGGCGGACCGCCAATTACAGGATAAACTGCGGTGATGTTATTATTAAACATTGGGGTTTCGACGGTGACTCGGTTTATGTTATCGGAGAAACTGACGAATATGTCGCCTTTTTCAATGTCTGGTCAGCCAATGGATGACGATACTTTTGGGGACAAGCGCGTTCTGATAAGATGAAAAGAGTCCGGTACAGCACCGGACTCTTTTCATCTTATCAGAAGCGTGAAGTCGTTATTTCTTCATGCGGCGGAGGAAACACTCCACGGTGTTTTCCATCAGACAGCAGATGGTCATGGGACCTACCCCGCCCGGGACGGGGGTTATTGCCGCCGCCTTGGGCTCTATGGCTGCGAAATCCACATCGCCGCAGAGCTTCTTCGTTTCGGGATCGCGGTTTACACCAACGTCGATCACCACGGCACCCTCCTTCACCATGTCGGCCGTGACAAACTTGGGACGGCCGATAGCCACGACCAATATGTCGGCACGGCGCGTAACCTCGGCAAGATTCTGCGTGCGGCTGTGTGCGACGGTGACGGTGGCGTTCTCATTGAGCAGCAGCTTCGACACCGGCAGACCGACAATGTTGCTGCGGCCGATTACCACCACGTTTTTACCGGCTATCTCCACGCCTGCGCTTTTGAGCAGTTTGATTATGCCCTTGGGCGTGCAAGGCAACGTACACTCCTGCTTGAGCCACAGGCGTGCTACGTTCATGGGATGGAATCCGTCCACATCCTTTTCGGCACTGATGGCCGCTATCACCTTGTCGGAATCTATATGCTTGGGCAGGGGCAACTGCACCAGGATACCGTCAACATCGGGATCGGCATTCAGATCGTCGATGATGCCGAGCAGTTCGGCTTCGGTAATGGTGTCGGGCTTGCGGATGGTGGTGTTGCGCATGCCTACCTCGGCCGAGGCCTTAGCCTTGCCCGTCACGTAAGACACGCTGCCCGGGTCCTCGCCGACGAGAATCACCACAAGGTGCGGTGTACGGCCGTATTTCTCGTCGAATGTGGCGACGTCGGCGGCCAGACTCTGTTTTAACGAAAGTGCTAACTCTTTACCGTTTATTATCATTCCTTATTGCGGTTTGGGTTGTTTGTTTATCTTATTTAAATGCTTTGTCGCCGATGTCGGAACGGTGGAACAGATTGTCGCACTTTATTTTGGCGACCTCCGCCACAGCCTTGGCCTGCGCCTCGCGCAGTGTGTCGGCCTTGCATACCACGATCATCACGCGACCGCCCGACGTTACGTACCGGCCGTCCTTCAGCGCTGTTCCCATGTGGTATACCGAGCCGTCAACAGTGTCGAGACCGTCGATGACGAATCCCTTCTCATAACTGCCCGGATAGCCCTTCGATGCAAGGACGATACCCAACGTAGCGAAGTCGTGCCACTCTATCGAGGGTGTGCGTCCGTCGGCTACGTCGCAGAATACCTGATATATATCGCTTTTCATGCGGGGCAATACCACCTCCGTTTCGGGGTCGCCGAAACGGGCGTTGAACTCGATGACCTTTATTCCCTGCGGGGTCTTCATGAGTCCGCCGTAGAGCACGCCGCAGAACGGGGCGCCTTCGGCAACCAATGCGTCGGCCGTGCGGCGCATGATATTGTTCATCGCATAGTCGAGGTCGTCGGAGGTGATGAACGGCAGTTCCGTATATGCGCCCATGCCTCCCGTGTTGGGTCCTTTGTCGCCGTCGTATGCGCGTTTGTTGTCCTGAGCCACAGGCATCGGATATACGTCGTGGCCGTTGACGAAACACATTAGCGAGAACTCGGGACCCTCCAGATACTCCTCGACCACTACCCTGCCCTGTCCGAACTTGCTGTCCAGCAGCATGTCGCGCAGAGCTTCGTCAGCCTGCTCCGGCGTTTCGGCTATTACAACGCCCTTGCCGGCCGCCAGTCCGTCGTACTTCAGCACCGTGGGAAACGATCCCGCTTTGACGTAAGCCAGCGCCTCGTCATAGTCGCCGAACGTGCGGAATGCCGCCGTGGGTACATCGTATTTCTGCATCAGCTCTTTTGCGAACTCCTTGCTGGTTTCGATGCGGGCTGCGCTCTTCGTGGGACCGAATATGCGTTGTCCGTTGGCTTTGAACCAGTCAGCTATGCCGGCTTCGAGCGCGACCTCGGGACCTACGACCGTAAGTCCCACTTCGTTATCACGGGCGAAGTCACACAGTTTCTCCACCTCGGTCTCCTTTATGGCGACACATTCGGCCATAGCCGCTATGCCGGCGTTGCCCGGAGCACAAAATATCTTGTCGACCTGCGGTGAGCGGCTCAGTGCCTCCACGATGGCATGGCACCGTCCGCCCGATCCTACTACGAGAACTTTCATGGTCCGTTAATGTTTGAAGTGGCGCATGCCGGTGAACAACATCGTTATACCGTTCTCGTCGGCCTTCTTCACCGAGTCCTCGTCGCGCACGCTGCCGCCCGGCTGCACTATGGCTGTGACACCGTACTGCGCTGCCAGCGTCACCGAATCGTCGAAGGGGAAGAATCCGTCCGATGCCAGAACCAGATTCTCGGTGAATCCGGCTGCATGAGCCTGCTTGAGCGCGATCTCGGCCGATCCGACGCGGTTCATCTGACCGGCACCGACACCTACCGTGTGGCCGTCCTTGACAACGGCTATGGCATTCGATTTGACATGCTTGACTATTCTCCATCCGAAGTTGAGATCGGTGAGTTGCTCTGCCGAGGGCTTTGCCGCGGTTACGCACATGTCGGCGGTGACCTCGGCCGTGGTCTTGTCCAGATCCTGAACCAGCAGACCGCCGTTTACGCTGACGTACTGTTTCGTAACGTTGTCGTCCTTGCGCATGTCGACCTCAAGCAGACGCAGATTCTTCTTCGTGCCGAGTACTTCGAGCGCCTCTTTCGAGAATGAAGGCGCCATGATGATCTCAAGGAATATGGGTTTCATCAATTCGGCGACCTCGCGTGTAACCTCACGGTTAACAGCGACGATACCGCCGAAGATACTTACCTTGTCGGCTTCGTATGCCTTGGTCCAGGCATCCTTCACGTCGGTGCCTATGGCCGCACCGCACGGATTCATGTGCTTGAGTCCCACGCAGAACGGCTCGTCGAACTCGCGGACGATGCACAATGCGGCGTTGGCATCCTGAATATTGTTGTACGACAGTTCCTTGCCGTTGAGCTGCTTGGCCGTGGCCAGCGAGTAGGCTCCGGCCTCGGCGCTGCCGTAGAACTTGGCCTGCTGGTGAGGATTCTCGCCGTAGCGCAGACTCTGCACAAGGTCGAATTCGAGGAACAGTTTTTCATTCAGTCCCGCGGCCTTGCGCATGTAGGTGGCTATCATCGAGTCGTACTCCGCCGTGTGGGTGTATGCCTTGGCCGAGAGCTGCAAACGTGTCTCCACCGCCGTGTTGCCCGTAGCGCGAATTTCGCCTATGATCTTCGCGTAGTCGGCCGGATCGCATACAACGGTCACATCCTTGTAATTCTTGGCTGCGCTGCGCAACATCGACGGGCCGCCGATGTCGATGTTTTCGATGGCATCCTCCATCGTGACGTCGGGTTTGGCTATGGTCTGACGGAACGGATAGAGGTTGACGCATACCATGTCGATGAACTCGATGGCGTTCTCCTTCAGGGCCTGCAGATGGCTCGGATCGTCGCGGCGGGCCAGCAGACCGCCGTGTACCTTGGGATGCAGGGTCTTCACACGGCCGTCGCAGATCTCGGGGAATCCGGTTACGTCGCTGATGTTTATAACCTCCACGCCCTTGTCGCGCAGGAGTTTCATAGTACCGCCGGTGGCGATGATCTCCCAGCCCAATGAACGCAACTGTTCGGCGAATTCAACCACGCCGGTCTTGTCGCTGACGCTGATTAATGCTCTCATATTTCGTTTACTTTAATAATTTTTTTATCGTTTCAATATAAAGGGTATGTTCGACGGCATGTATCCGGGTCGTCACCTCGTCTATGTCGTTGCCGTCGTATTCCACGGCGCGCTGTGCTATGATGCGGCCACCGTCCAGCGTTTCGTCCACGTAATGGATCGTTGCTCCGAAGATCTTGACTCCGTATTCCATGGCCTGCTCGATGGCATGCGCACCTTTGAACGACGGCAACAGCGACGGATGCAGATTCACTATGCGTCCGCGGTAGGCTTCAAGCAGAGTTTCCCCTACGATGCGCATGTATCCGGCAAGGCATATCAGTTCCACGCCGGCCGTCCTGCACCGTGCTACGATCTCGCGTTCGAAATCGGCCTTCGTGGCGTAGTCTTTGGGCGAGAATACGAACGATGGCACTCCCATTCGTCCGGCGACGGAACATACGCGTGCCGACGGCTTGTCACACACCATGAGGGCCACTTCGGCATTCAGGTCGCCGCATGCGGCCGCATGTGCTATGGCCTCGAAATTGGACCCGTATCCGCTTGCGAATACGGCTATTTTGCGGTTGGCAGCCAATGTAGCCCTATTTTATGGTTACACCTTCGCCTTCGACGATGCGTCCGATTACCGATGCACGTTCGCCGTGCGCCGACAGAAGTTCGATGGCCTTGCTGGCTTCCGACTCGTCGAGCGCTATGACCATGCCGATACCCA
>CAZFIN010000018.1:22299-27763 GCA_964519525.1 uncultured Alistipes sp.
TCGCGGTGGCTCACTTTGCCGTATTTCTCCAAGAACCGGAATACGGGCAGTATCTCCCAGCTGCCCTCCTCGATCTCGATGCCCTGACCTTCGCTGAGGATGCGCGGGATGTTCTCGTCGAATCCGCCGCCCGTTATGTGGCTTATGCCGTGAACGTCGCAGTTGCGCACAACGTCGAGAACAGGTTTGATGTATATCTTCGTCGGGGTGAGCAGAACTTCGCCCAGAGGCTTGTCGCCCAGATCGGCATGAGGCTCGTGCAGGTTGAATCCGTTGTCGCTTACGATCTTGCGCACGAGGCTGAATCCGTTCGAATGTACTCCGCTCGATGCTACTCCGACCAGAACATCGCCAGCCTTGACCTTGGAGCCGTCGATAAGCTTCTCCCGCTCCACGACGCCGCATGTGAATCCGGCGATGTCGTACTCGCCGTCGGCGTACATGCCGGGCATCTCGGCCGTTTCACCGCCGATGAGTGCGCAGCCTGCCTGACGGCATCCTTCGGCCACGCCGGCCACGATGGCCTCGATCTTGGCGGGCTCGTTATGTCCTACGGCCACGTAGTCGAGGAAGAGCAGCGGTTCGGCGCCCTGCGCCAGTACGTCGTTGACGCACATGGCGACGGCATCAATACCCACGGTATCGTGCTTGTCCATCTCGAAGGCCAATTTGAGTTTGGTGCCCACGCCGTCGGTACCGCTTACGAGGATCGGCTCTTTCACGTTGAGCGACGCAAGGTTGAACATTCCGCCGAAAGCGCCAATGTTACCCATCACGCCCGGGCGTGAGGTCGAGGCTACGTGCGATTTTATTCTGCGCACTACTTCGTATCCGGCTTCGAGGTTGACACCGGCATTTTCATAACTTTTAGCCATAGTTTCTTATCTTTTTCAATTAAAATTTTCCATCCTTGTTCGCTTCGTCGAGCGACTGATACAGTGCTGTGGGATATTTGCCGTTGAAACATGCCAGACAGAGGTCCGTGCGCGATCTGGCGGCATCGAACAGCGCTTTTTCCGAAATGAACGCCAGCGAATCGGCGCCTATCGCGGCACACACTTCTCTGGTATTCTTGTGCGCGCACATCAGCTCGTCGTATGTCGATATGTCCACGCCGTAGAAACACGGGTGCGTGATCGGAGGACTTGCTATGCGCACATGCACGGCAGCGGCACCGGCACCGTGCAACATGTCCACGATCCGTTTCGAGGTCGTGCCCCGCACGATGGAGTCGTCGATGAGCACTACCCTTTTGTCTCTTACAATGCTCTTTACGGCCGACAGCTTCATCTTGACGCCCTTTTCACGCAGGGCCTGCGAAGGCTGGATGAACGTGCGGCCGACATATTTGTTCTTTATAAGCCCCATTTCGTAGGGCAGTCCGCTGGCCTCGGCGTAACCCATTGCGGCGCTCAGGCTCGAATCAGGCACTCCGACCACAATGTCGGCCTCGGCAGGAGCTTCCTGCCATAGCAGACGTCCGGACTCCTTGCGGAACGCATGTACGTTGCATCCCTCGATATCGCTGTCGGGACGTGCGAAATAGATATATTCCATCGCGCACATCTTGCAGCGTTTGTATTGCGAGTAGTCGTTTGTGCGTATGCCGTGACGGTCGAGCGATATGATCTCGCCCGGAGCTATGTCGCGAACGAACTCGGCCCCGATGACGTCGAACGCACATGTCTCGCTGCTGAGTACCCATCCTCCGTTCAGACGCCCGAGCGACAAGGGGCGTAGCCCATACTTGTCGCGGCAGGCGTAGATACGGTTCGGGGTCATGATGATGAAGGCGAACGCGCCCTCGATCATGTTGAGAGCCTCCTTTATAGCGTCGATACGCTGCGATTCGATGGTACTCTTCTTTATCAGATGAGCCAGAATCTCGCTGTCGGAGGTGGAATGAAACAGACTGCCTTTCTCTTCGAGGTAACGCCTGAGCTGGTGCGAATTTACGATATTGCCGTTGTGTGCCAGTGCGAAGTCGCCGGTATAGTGGTGAAAAACGAACGGTTGCACGTTGTTTATTCCTCCGCCTCCGGCCGTGGAGTATCTCACATGACCTATGGCCATCGACCCCGGGAGCGTGTCGAGTTTCTCTTTGGTGAAAACCTCGCTCACGAGTCCCAGCCCCTTGGCGTGGTGCATACGGCCTTCGTTGAAGGTCACTATACCGCATCCCTCCTGACCCCGGTGCTGCAGATTGTGCAGACCGTAGTAGGTCAGCGATGCTGCATCGGGTACTCCGAACACTCCGAACACTCCGCACTCCTCGTGCAGGCCGTCGAAAATATCAGGTGAATCCGTCATTCCTTCGAGTCTGTTTTTTATTTGTTATCCTCCTGCTCCAGTTTCGAGAGGCGGGCGTAGATCTCCTCGTAAGCCTCGATGACGTGGCCGAGGTCGCGACGGAAGCGGTCCTTGTCGAGCTTCTCGTTGGTCTTGCTGTCCCACAGACGGCAGGTGTCGGGGCTTACCTCGTCGGCCAGAACGATCTTGCCGTCGGGAGTACGTCCGAACTCGATCTTGAAATCCACGAGCGTGATGCCCATTCTCGCGAACAGACCCTGCAGCACCTCGTTGACCTTGGCGGTCATGGCGTAGATCTGATTCAGCTCCTCGTAAGTCACGACGCCCATGGCCACGGCGTGGTGGTCGTTGATAAGGGGATCGCCCAGTTCGTCGTCCTTGTAGCAGATGTCGTAGATCACGTTCGACGGCTTGGTGCCCTCCTCGATACCGAGACGCTTGGCCATCGAACCGGCTATGATGTTGCGGACGATAACCTCCAGCGGAACGATCTTCACGCGCTTGCAGAGCTGGTCACGGTCGTTGAGAGTCTCGATGTAGTGAGTCTCGACACCGGCCTCGTGCAGATATTTGAAGATGATGGTCGAGATCTTGTTGTTCAGCACGCCTTTGTTGGCAATGGTAGCTTTCTTTATATTGTTGTAAGCCGTTGCCGCATCCTTGTAGTGGATGATGATGAGGTTCTCGTCGTCGGTGAGGAAGACCTGCTTGGCCTTGCCCTCATAAAGCATTTCAAGCTGTTTCATTGTTGTTAAAGTTTTTAATTATAGCATTTTTGTTCAATTATCTCAAGTTGAAGTCCACCAGTATGGGCCGGTGATCCGACGGGTGATGGAATTTTGTCGCCTCGTCCCTCTGCGGATCCTTGGTGTATTCGTCCCTGACGATGCAGGCGTCGGTTATGCGGTCGTAGAGCGGCTGCGTGCAGTAGACGAAGTCAATGCGCGACTTGGCGTAGATCGACGTGTGGAAATCGCCCGGGTAGCGGTCGCCGATGATGTCTATGTAAGGTGTGTTGGCGAGAATGTATTCGTGGGTGGTCAGCCGTGAATCGCCTTCGGGATACTTGTATACCCAATTGTCTTTAGGCGAACGCGAGTTGAAGTCGCCCATCATCATCCAGTACTCGTTTTTGGCGTTCGGTTCGGTTAGGATCGTATGGTTGCAGATGTACTCGATCTCCATGCGGCGGTACTTGTCGCCCCCGTGTTCGGCCTTGCTCGCCTCGCGGTCCTCGGCGCGGTAGGCGAACGCCTGCGGCCACGTGTGCAGCGTAACGATGTTGATCTTCTTGCCGTCGACTTCGATGCAGGCCCTGCATGCGCCGTGCGTCACTATGCTGTCGGGCTCCTCGCCTACGATGTCGAGTATCTTTTCGATGGGATATTTCGACGTTATGACCTGAGGATAGTTGTCGCGGTGGCCGCTCTTGGTCCAATATTTATGTCCGTAGCGTGCCGCCAGCTCGCCCCAGTTGTCGGTAAGATAGCGGTCCTCCTTTTTGCACGCCTTGGACGTTCCGTCCTCGTAAATGGTCTGTGCCTCGCACCATACGCATACGTCGGGATCGTAGGTTTTGACCCATTCGACGAAATTGTCATAGTTGTTGCTTTGGTCCGACCACATGCCGTTCTGGATGTTCCAGTAGAGAAGTCTGAGTGAATCGTTGCGTTTGCAACCGCCGCATGCGGCGGCAATCGCTGCCAATGCGACGATTGCCGTTATAATGCGGTATGTGTAGTTTCTGATAAACATCATTTAATTGTTTTTGAAGTAGTTCACGGCATTTGTGAAGATATTCTGCACCTTGTTGCCGCTGATGTTCTTGAACAGATTCTCCTCGTAACGTTCGGTGTGTCCCATCTTGCCGAGTATCTGGCCGCTGCGGCTTATGATACCCTCTATGGCGAAGCTCGATCCGTTGGGGTTGTAGGGCGCGCGGAGTGTCGCCTCGCCTGCCGGATCGACATACTGGAACGCCACTTGACCGTTGCAGAACAGCTCTTCAGCCATTTCGTCGCTTACGACGAACTTGCCCTCGCCGTGGCTTACGGCGATAGAGTGCTGTTCGCCGAGCTCGAACGACGACAGCCACGGCGAGTTGGTCGTGGCGACGCGCGTCGTGACGATCTGCGAGATGTGACGGTTGATGTCGTTGCGGAACAGCGTGGGCGACTCCTTGACCACCTGCCCCAGACGTCCGTAAGGCAACAGACCCGATTTGACGAGAGCCTGAAAACCGTTGCAGATACCGAGAATAAGGCCTCCGCGGTCGAGCAGGGCGTGGATCGAATCGGTTATCTTTTCATTGTTCAGAACATTGGCGATGAATTTTCCGCTGCCGTCGGGTTCGTCGCCCGCCGAGAATCCGCCGCTGAGCACGAATATGTTGCAGTTGTCGATCATGCTCTTCATGCGGTCGATCGACGCGAATATGTCCTCGGCCGTAAGGTCGCAGAATACGCTTGTGGTAACCTTGGCACCGGCGCGTTCGAACTGTTTGGCGGTGTCGTAGTCGCAGTTGGTGCCCGAGAATACGGGAAGGTATACGGTGACCTCATCGACCGGTGCTCCCGAATACTTCGCGATGCGCTTCTCGGGCATGCTCTTGCGTGTCGTGCCGCCCTCGATGCCGCGGTCGGGATATACCGAGCAGAATTTCTGCGAGTTGTTTTTTTGCAGTTCGTCGATGGTGAACGCCTCTCCGTTGAACGTGACTTCGGCCGTGCCGACCGTCTTGCCGATGAGTATGGCTTCGGGGCAGTCGAGCGTGCCGGCGGCCTCGACGACAATCGAGCCGTAATCGTAATCGAACAGCGATTCGCAGTCGATCTCGGCTCCTATCATGTTTCCGAACGACATCTTGGCCACGGCTTCCGCCACGCCGCCGAATCCTACGGCGTAAGCCGCCGCTATGGTTCCATGTTCGATGGCCGAACTTACGAACGAGAAGTTGCGTTTCAGCAGTTCGGTATCGGGCATGCGGTTGGCCAGAGGCGTATGTTTAATAAGGTAGATGTTGTGTCCCGCCTCCTTGAATTCGGGGCTGATTACCGTGCGGGCATCCACGGTGGTGATTCCGAAGGCCATAAGCATGGGCGGCACATTGATATCCTGGAACGTTCCGCTCATCGAATCCTTTCCGCCGATCGAC
>CAZFIN010000019.1:0-25079 GCA_964519525.1 uncultured Alistipes sp.
GCGGAGGAGGCGCTGGAAACCACCAAGATACACTCCGTGGCGGGAAAGCTCGGCGCATGCCGCGGACTGCTGAACCGCCGCCCGTTCCGCGCGCCGCATCATCTGGCCTCGCCCGTGGCGCTCATAGGCGGAGGCCAGAATCCGCAGCCCGGCGAGGTGTCGCTGGCGCACAACGGCGTGCTGTTTCTGGACGAGCTGCCCGAGTTCGGCCGGGGTGTGCTGGAAGTGCTGCGCCAGCCGCTGGAGGATAAGCATATAGCCATTTCGCGGGCGCGCTATGCGGTGGACTATCCCGCCAATTTCACGCTCATCGCCTCGATGAACCCGTGCCCGTGCGGCTATTACAATCATCCCGACCGTGAGTGTACGTGCTCGGCGGCGGCCGTGCACCGGTATATGGGTCGCATATCGGGTCCTCTGATGGACCGAATCGACCTGCATGTGGAGATCACACCCGTCTCGCGCGAGGAGATGTCGTCGGACCGGCCGGCCGAGAGCAGCCGCGAGATACGGCGGCGCGTGGAGGCTGCGCGCGAGGTGCAGGCGCGCCGTTTCGCCGGCACGGGCATCCACACCAACACGATGATGGGCACGGCCATGCTGCGCCGCTTCTGTCCCCTGTCGGCCGAGGCGCGCGGATTGCTCGACAGGGCCATGGACCGGCTGAAACTCTCGGCGCGCGCCCACGACCGTATAATAAAGGTGGCGCGGACGATAGCCGATCTGGACGGGGCCGCCGACATTTCGCCGGCTCACATCTCGGAGGCTATCGCCTACCGCTCGCTCGACCGCGAGGAGTGGGGAAAGTAACGGAGACTGATTGGAACTAACAGTTTGAAATAGTGGACAAAAGAGAAAATTACTGGATCATTGCCTTGCTGTTTATCACGCTGGGAATCACATCCGGCCGTTTGATATTGTGGATTGTTCTGGCAATGGTGGCGATAGCCGGATACGAGATACGCAGATGGGCGAAACAGAAAAACGGATTGAAATGAAAAGAGTGATATTGTCGGGCGGCGGCACGGGCGGACACATCTATCCCGCCGTGGCCGTTGCCGAGGCTCTGAAGCGCAAGTGGGGCGATAAGGTCGAACTGCTTTTCGTCGGCGCCGAGGGCAAGATGGAGATGGAGAAGATACCCGCGCTGGGTTACGACATCGTAGGACTGCCTGTCGCAGGCCTGCAGCGGCGGCTTGAACCAAAGAATCTGCTCGTGCCGTGGAAGGTGCTGCGCAGCGTGATCAAGGCCCGCAGCGTGATCCGCGACTTCGCGGCCGATGCGGTGGTGGGATTCGGCGGCTATGCCAGCGCGCCTGTTCTGTGGGCTGCGCAGCGCATGGGCGTGCCTACCGTCATTCAGGAGCAGAACTCCTACGCCGGCGTGACGAACAAGATCCTGGCCAAGCGCGCGCGACGCATATGCGTGGCCTACGACGGCATGGAGCGGTTCTTTCCCGCCGGCCGCATAATCATGACCGGCAATCCGCTGCGCGGACGTTTCGTGGCGGCATCGGGCGTGAAGAGCGCCGAGGCGCTGGAGTATTACGGCCTGCGGGCCGATCTGCCCGTGGTGATGGTGGTGGGCGGTTCGCTCGGCACGCGGTCGCTCAACGAGATGATGAAGGGCTGGATCGCCCGCCTCGGCGACGAAGCGCCGGTGCAGGTGCTGTGGCAGACGGGCAAGTACTACGAGCCCGAGATGCGGGCCTTTCTGGCCGAACATCCCGTGCGCAACATCTGGCAGGGCGCCTTCATCGACCGCATGGATCTGGCTTACGAGGCGGCCGATCTGGTGGTGACGCGCAGCGGCGCGTGCACGGTGTCGGAGCTGTGTCTGGTCGGCAAGCCCGCCGTTTTCGTACCTTCGCCCAATGTGGCCGAGGATCACCAGACGCGCAATGCCGAGGCGCTTGTGGCCAAGGACGCGGCCGTGATGGTGCGCGATGCCGACGCCGTTGCGGGCGGTATGGACCGCGCTTTGGAACTTCTGGCCGACAAGGCGCGCCTTGCCTCGCTGGCACGCAACATATCGGCTTTGGGCATACGCGACGCGGCCGACCGTGTGGTGCGTCAGATCGAGAAGGAGTGGTAGGCGTCCGATACGGCAGAAAAAAGATGCGAACAGTTTTTTCGTTGACGCTAAAAGAGCTACTTTTGCAGTGACATAACGCGAAAAAGTGATGAAACAGTACCGAAACATATATTTTCTCGGCATAGGCGGCATAGGCATGAGCGCGCTGGCGCGCTACTTCCTGCACGAAGGCTATGCCGTCGCCGGTTACGACCGTACCGAATCGGCTCTGACCGAGGCTCTGCGGCGCGAGGGTGCCGCGGTGACTTACGACGACGGCACGGAGCATATTCCCGGGCCGTTCCGCGATCCGGACACCACCATGGCCGTGTTCACTCCGGCCGTGCCGCACGACCATCCGCAGATGCGTTTTTTCCGCGAGGGCGGATTCCTCGTCGAAAAACGGTCGCAGATGCTGGGACATCTGTCGGAGGGCAAGTACGTCATGGCGGTGGCGGGCACTCACGGCAAGACTACGACCTCCACGCTGATCGCATGGCTCAACCGTACTGCGGCGGGTGGCGGCAGCGCCTTTCTGGGCGGCATCTCGAAGAATTTCGACGGCAATCTGGTCCTCGGCGCCGGCGACCGTCTGGCGGTCGAGGCCGACGAGTTCGACCGTTCGTTCCTGCGCCTGAAGCCCGACGTGGCGGTGATTACGGCCGTGGCCGCCGACCATCTCGACATTTACGGCACCTACGAGGCTGTGGTCGAGGCGTTCGGCCAGTTCGCCGGGTTGATCCGCCGCGGCGGACACCTCATACTCAAGCATGGTGTCGACATCGCGCTGCCCGCCGACGGAGTGACGGTGTGGCGTTACAGCTACGACACCCCGTGCGACTTCTATGCCGCCGATATAAGACTCTGCGAGGGCGGATATTACCTCTACGACATAGTGACCCCGTCGGGCCGCATTGCGGATTGCCGTCTTGGCATACCGGGCTGGGTGAATGTCGAGAATTCGGTGGCGGCCGTGGCTGCCATGTGGTGCGCTGCGCAGTCGCGCGGCGAGCAGCTGGACCACGATCTGCTGCGCAGGGGGCTGGCGGAATTCTCGGGTGTCAAGCGCCGTTTCGAATTCTACGTGAACACGCCGCGGCAGGTCTACATGGACGACTACGCCCATCACCCCGAGGAGCTGGAGGCGACGATCACCTCAGTCCGCCGCATGTTCCCCGGACGCAGACTCACGGCGGTGTTCCAGCCGCACCTCTACACCCGCACGCGTGATCTCCACAGCGAGTTCGCGGCGGCTCTGTCGCATGCCGACGAGGTGCTGCTGCTGCCTATATATCCGGCCCGCGAGGAGCCGATCGAGGGTGTCACGTCGCAGCTTATAGCCGATTCGGTAACGGTGCCGTGCGGCATCTGCTGCCGCAGCGAACTGGCCGGGCGTCTGGGCGCCATGCCGACCGATGTGGTGGTGACTTTCGGCGCGGGCAACATCGACGCCTGCTGTGCCGACGTGGCGCGCGAGCTGGAGCGGAAAAGTTGAGACGTGCCGGTGTGAAACGGTGCCATGTATTGGCGCGATATAATTGCTGAAACAGCATATGACTGTGATATAGGATAATGCTCAAGGCTGTAAAAATAACGGTGATGATCCTGCTGTGGATCTTCGTCGCGGGGTTCGTGATCATGTTCGGCCGCCGCGCGGCGCGTCACCGCGCCGAAACGAAGGTGCACGGCATCACCGTCGATGTGGTCGACAGTCTGCGCGACGAGTCGCTGGTCACGGGCGAGGCCGTGCGCCGGTGGATCGCCGGCAGCAAGATACCCACCGTCGGCACACCCATCGCCGAGGTCGATCTGGCCGGCATCGAGCAGGTCATACGCCGCAACGGTTTCGTCGACCGTGCGAGCGCCTACGTCACCTACGACGGCGAGCTGCGTGTGCAGGTGAGCCAGCGGCGGCCGCTTCTGCGGCTCATGGTGGGCAGCTACGACTGCTATGTCACGGCCGACGGCTTCGTGTTCCCGGCGCCGCGCTCGGCATCGGTTTACGTGCCCGTGGTCACAGGGTCCTACGTCCCGCCCGTTCCGGCGCAGTATGTGGGTGGGGCCGAGGAGTATGTGGAGTCGCTCATAGCCCGGTCCGAGGAGCGCATAGCCGAGATTCAGTACGACAAGGTGCCGCTTTTCCAGCAGGACAAGGCCATCGAGGATTCGCTGCGCAGCGTGCGCCGCATGCTGATAAAAAAGGGTATTTTCGAGAGTCACGACCACTTCGACAAACGCGTGGCCGAACTGCGCGCGCTGAAAGCCGATCTGAGACGCAAATACCGTTATCGCGAGCGCGCGATCGCCCGGAGCATCGACGCCGTGACGGCGCGGCAGGATGCCGAACGCGATAAGCAAAAAAAGTTGCGCAAAAGATATGAAGATTTCTGTAAACTCATTAACTTTGTAAAATATATCGAGGGCAGTTCGTTCTGGCGCGCCGAGATCGTGCAGATCGTGGCCTCGACGATGAAAAGCGGTGAGCTGGAGATCGAACTGGTGCCCCGTGCGGGCGACCATACGATATTGTTCGGAACGCTGGACGATGTCGACGACAAACTGAAGCGTCTGATGTCGTTTTACGAGAACGGTCTGCGCAACATCGGCTGGGAGAGTTACCGCACCATCTCGGTCAAGTACAAGGGTCAGGTGGTGTGTACCAAGTGATCCCGCATGCCGGGGAGTGCGGAACGGAAAGAGAACGCGTGCGGCCGAGAGCGGCATGCGATTTGACTTCGAAAGGGCGGATGCGGTATCCGCCGAACGGCAATCGGTCCGGAATGGTTCCGGCCGGCCGCGGTTGGGTTAGAAAATAAATACGAAGAGCATAGTGGACAGGAAGAGTTACATCGTGGCGATCGACGTGGGATCATCGGAGGTGGTGGTGGCCGTCGGGTCGCTTGCCGAAGACGGCGTTATCAATATAGAATCCGTGGTGTCGGAGCCTACGGACGGCGTGGTGGCCGGTCTGGTCGACAACAGCAAGTCGGTGGGGCAGGCTCTGCAACGTGCCCGCGAGAGGGCCGAGCTGGAGGCACGCATAGCCATAACCGATGCCTATGTGGGCATCTCGGGCAAATTCGTGCGCTGTGCGCGCTATACCGACCATGTGTTCGTCGAGGATATCGAGAACTGCATCTCGCAGCGCGACCTGAATGCCCTGATGGAGCGCATGCGCAATGTGAAGGCTGCCGACGGCGAGGTGATAATGGACCTCTTCCCGCTCAGCTACAAGGGCGACTCGGGCAGCGAGATGCGGAACCCGGTGGGCTGTTACAGCAAGCAGCTCTCGTCGACCTACAACTTCATCCTGTGCGAGCACATGGCCAAGGACCGTCTGCGCCGCGTGTTTCTCGATGCCGGAATAAAGATCTGCGGCATGTTCGCCAACTCGGCCGTAGTGGCCGAATCGGTCGTCTCGACCGACGAGAAGGAGGAGGGCGTGGCCGTGGTCGACATAGGCGGCGGCGTTACCGACGTGGCCATCTATTACGGCAATGTACTGCGTCACATAGCCTCGATCCCCATCGGCGGATCGGCGGTGAATTTCGATATCAAGAACTACGGAATACCCGAAAAGCAGGTCGAGAAGCTGAAGAAGCGTTACGGTACGGCGGTGGTCGATCTCACCCCCGACGACATCATACAGGTGCGCAGCACCAGCCGCGCGCTCAAACCTATCCTGCGGCTCAATCTGGCCGCCGTGATCGAGGCGCGCATGACCGACATCGCCGAGTATGTGTGGAACGAGATACGCGATTCCGGGTTCAGCAAGAAACTTTCGGCGGGCATCGTGCTTACGGGCGGCGGCGCCGGACTGAAGAATGTCGACGAACTGTTCCGCCGCGTGACGGGGCAGGATGTGCGCGTGGCGTGCGCCGAGATGGGCGTTGCCACCGAGTCGCTCGAGAAGGTGTCGTCGCCGGCATCGACGCTGGCCGTGTCGCTGCTTCTGCGCGGTGCACAGATAGGCCCATGTCCCGTAGGCGTGCTGCAGATCCCCGAGCCCGTCAGGGTGGCTGAGCCGGAGGGTCCGGAGAAACCCGAGGTGCCCGAACCGCAGCCGAAGGCTCCGCAACCGAAACCCCAGCCCAAACCGCAACCGAAGCCGCGGACCGTCAACGACCGTTACAGCGGGGAGGCTGCCGGCGAGGATTCGGGCTCTGCCGGTCGGAAGAGTGCCGGACGGACCGATGCCGCAGCGTCGGCATCCAAGGCCGATACGCCGTCGCGAGGCGAGTCGGGTTCGGCCGATGCGGACGACGACATAGCGACGAGCAGCGGCGGGGGCTTGTTCACCCGCTTGACCGGTAAGGTGCGCGAGTTTCTTGACACCGTGTTCGAGAAACCCGAGGATGGTGACGACGGCGACTGGTAGCCGGCCGGAGGAACAGGAGTGGATAACAAACAATCTGCAAAGAGGAATGGAAGATTTGATTAACGAACTTGCGATGCCCAAACAGGCATCTTCCATAATAACCGTCATCGGTGTGGGCGGCGCCGGCGGCAATGCCGTGAACCACATGTGGAATACGGGTATAAAGGGTGTCAACTTTCTGGTGTGCAACACCGACCAGAAAGCTATGGACAACTCGCCCGTCAAGGACAAGATACGCCTCGGCCACGACGGTCTGGGTGCAGGCAACAATCCCGAGTGCGGCCGCGAGGCGGCCATGGAGTCGCTCGACCAGATAAAACAGTACATCGAGGCCTCGGGCACGCGCATGGTGTTCATCACGGCCGGAATGGGCGGCGGCACCGGTACAGGAGCCTCGCCCGTCATCGCCAAGATGGCCCACGAGATGGGACTGCTTACGGTGGCCAGCGTCACCTCGCCGTTGCTTATCGAGGGCCCGAACCGTGTCGAGCAGGCCATGAAAGGTATCGAGGAGCTGCGCAAGTATGCCGATTCGCTGATCGTCATCAACAACGACAGCATACACGAGATGTACGGCCGGCTGTCGCTTCCGCAGGCGTTCCGCAAGGCCGACGACATACTGACCTCGGCCACGAAGGGAATCGCCGAGATCATCACGGTGGAGAATGCCTTCATCCGTGTCGACTTCGCCGATCTGGCGCGCGTGATACGCGGCAGCGGCCGTGCGCACATGGGTGTGGCTTCGGCTGAGGGCGAGGGCCGCGCGCTGGAGGCCGCGCGCCGTTCGCTGTGCTCGCCTCTGCTGGACAGCAATCTGATTTCGGGTGCGAAGAACATACTTCTGAATATCGCCGCCGCCGACATCGAAACGGTAAGTTACGACGAGACGATGGAGATTCTGAACTACATCCAGAATTACGCCAGCTACAAGGACGAAGACGGAAAGGAACACAAGGCCAACATGATATGGGGCGCCAGCTCGAAACCCATGCCCGAAAATATGCTGGAGGTGGTGGTTGTCGCCACGGGATTCGACGACAGCGACCCCGTCGTGCGTCAGCCGGTGTCGCTTACCCATCCGGTCGTGGTGAATATCGAACCGGTACCGGCGGTCGATAACGACGGTGACATCGCCGAGACGGTCAGCCCCGCTCCGTCGGTGGCTCCGCAGCCGATTACGCCGCCTCAGCGGGTATCTTCGCCGGCGGTGCTCGACCGCAAGCCGTCGAAGTACAACAATATCGGGGCTGATCTTCAGACTCCGGCGTTCAAGCGCCGCAACGTGATGTTCGTGGTCGAGCAGAACGACGGTGTGCGCCGCCGCAAGGAGATTCTGCGCGACGATCAGGCCGACGGCGCCGCTGTCGAGCCGAAGAAGCCTATGGACAACAATCTGTTTTAACGGCCGGCAGAGCTCCGGCTTGCCGCCGTGCGGATTGCAGTGGCTGCTGCGCCGCGGCCCTGTCCTTATGATGAATACGTCGTGTCGGCGGATCGGCCGGCGACAGACGCTGCCGGCGTGAAAATATCCGCCGGTCGGGGTCGTTCCGCTGCCCGGGGGCAAGGATGCGGAGTGACGGACGAACGCAAAAACAATTGATATTTGGAAGGTTTGGGTATAACATATCTGGGATTCACGCCGCATGTGATCGTGCTGCTGGCGGTGACGGTGCTGCTGCTGATCGTTTCGGCGCTCGTGTCGGGATCGGAGGTGGCTTTCTTCTCGCTCGCGCCGCGCGATCTGCACGAGATGGAGGAGAATCCCGATTCGCGCGACAGCGTCATACTGCGTATGTTGTCCGACGTCGATCTGTTGCTGGCCACCATCCTCGTAACCAACAATCTGGTAAACATCTGCATCGTCATACTCACCTCGAACATCATGAACGAACTGTTCGTCTTCACGCGGTTCGAGTTCCTGTTCAAGACCGTGCTGGTGACGTTCCTGCTGCTGCTTTTCGGCGAGATTCTGCCCAAGGTCTTCTCGCAGGGCAACCCGCGCGGATTCGCGCGCATGGTGGTCTACCCGGTCAAGGTGTTCGAATGGATATGCTATCCGCTCTCGTATGTTCTGGTGCGCACCGGCGGCCGCATAAGCCGTCTGGCCTCGCGCAATGCCGAGATCTCGATGGAGGAGCTGGCCGATGCGGTCGATCTGGCGCGCGGCTCGTCGCAGGAGGAGCACCAGATGCTGTCGGGCATAGTCAGCTTCGTCAATACCGAGGTCGACGAGATCATGCGGCCGCGTATCGACATCACGGCCGTGGATATAAAGTCGACCTACGAGCAGGTGAAGAGCGTCATCATAGATTCGGGCTATTCGCGCATACCGGTTTACGACGAGGATCTGGACAATATAAAAGGTGCGCTTTACGTCAAGGACCTTCTGCCGCACATCGGCTGCGGCGACGAGTTCGGATGGCAGCAGCTGTTGCGTAAAATATACTTCGTACCCAAGCACAAGAAGATCGACGACCTGCTGCGCGAGTTTCAGGAGAACAAGATACATGTGGCCATAGTGGTCGACGAGTACGGCGCTACGCAGGGCCTTGTGTCGCTGGAGGATATTCTTGAGGAGGTCGTGGGCGAGATCTCGGACGAGAGCGACGAGGACGAATCGTTCTACGAGCGGATCAGCGACGACACCTACATCTTCGACGGCAAGACCCACATCGTCGATTTCGAACGCGTGATCAATGCCGGCGAGGACATCTTCGCCGACGTGCAGGGGCGTGCCGAGACTCTGGCGGGCCTGATGCTCGAACTGCGCCGCGATCTGCTGAAGAAAGGCGATATGGTCGAGGCGCACGGAATACGTCTGACGGTGCAGAACATGGACGGCCGAAGGGTCGACAAGATAAAGGTGGTGGTAGGCAGCGGCGGACAGAGCAATGGATAGCCGGCGTATCGTCATCCGTTCCGGCGACGGATTGCTGGCCGTCGGTGCGATCCCGTCCTATGCCGACCTGCTGGCAGCGGCCACGGCCGACGATCTTCGCTCGGTCGATGGATTCACTTCGGCATCCCGGCGTGCCGAGCGGCTGGCATGGCGGGCTTTGCTGCGCGAGACGGCCGGCATCGAACCGTGTGTGGCGTATTCGGCGGCCGGTGCTCCGTCGCTGATAAATTTCCCGGATCTGAATATAAGTGTGTCCCATTGCCGCGACATGGTGGCCGTGGCGATCTCCCGCAGCCGGTGCGGAGTGGACATAGAGAGTCTCGACCGCAATTTCGGCCGTGTCGCGCCGCGTTACCTGTCGGCCTCCGAACGGTCGCTCTCCGGCGACGCACTTCTGCCGGCCGCAGTGTGGTGTGCGAAGGAGTGCCTTTTCAAGATGCAGGGCCGCGAAGGACTCGATCTCCTGCACGATATAGCGGTGACGGCGGTCGACTTCGCCGCGGGTACGCTCCGCGGGTGCGTGGCCGGCAATCCCGAGGTGACCATGCGGCTGCTTCGGCCCGACGACGGGCATATCGCAGTGTTCGGCCTCTGATGCCGTTAGTTTTTTACTCCGCCTCGGCAATGCTCAAATGAATTTGGCATTGCACTCGCTTATTCGTATCTTTGCCCCGATGAAAGAACAAGATTCTCCGTTATCGTTAGGTACCGACCGTCTGTCGGCATTGTTGATGCGTTACGCCCTGCCGGCGATCATCGCCATGGTGTCGATGTCGCTCTACAACATGATCGACAGCATATTCATAGGTCACGGCGTGGGCCCTATGGCCATATCGGGACTGGCTCTTACCATGCCGATCATGAACCTTGCCGCCGCTTTCGGCGCGATGGTGGGCGCTGGTTCGGCCGCGCTGAGCTCCATCCGTCTGGGACAGGGCAACAAACTCGCCGCCGAGCAGATACTCGGCAATGTGGTTCTGCTCAACATTTCGATGGGCGTGATATTCGCCGTGCTCGGTCTCTTTTTTCTCGACGACCTGCTGTATATGTTCGGTGCGAGCGACCAGACGCTGAGCTATGCGCGCGACTTCATGAGCGTGATCCTCATGGGCAACGTCGTCACGCATCTCTATCTGGGTCTGAACAACCAGCTGCGCGTGTCGGGCTATCCGCGCAAGTCGATGATGGTGATGCTCATCTCGGTCGGGGTGAACGTGGTGCTTGCGTGGCTGTTCATCTTCGTGTTCGGATGGGGCATCAAGGGGTCGGCCTTTGCCACGGTGCTGTCGCAGCTCATATCGCTTTCCATACAGATTCACCACTTCGCCAGCCCGCATAGTTTCCTGCATTTCCGCAAGGGGATATTCCGCTTGAGGTGGGATATAATACGTAATATAATAGGTATAGGCATGGCCCCGTTCTTCGTTCAGTCGTGCGCGTGCATTGTGGTGATACTCATCAACAGGACGCTGAAGGGCTATGGCGGCGACCTGAGCATCGGAGCCTACGGCATAATCAACCGCGTGGCGTTCATATTCGTGATGGTGGTCATGGGACTCAATCAGGGCATGCAGCCCATCGTGGGCTATAATTACGGCGCGAAGAAGTACGACCGAGTGATGAAGGTGCTCGGCATGACCATCGCTTGGGCCACGGTGATAACCTCGTTCGGGTTCGCCGTCAGCGAACTGTTCCCCTATGGCGTGGTGCGCATCTTCGTCAGCGCCGACGGCGGTGGCGATGCCGTCGAGCTTATCGACAATGCGGCGCACGGACTGAGGATCATAATGATGATGTATCCCCTGATCGGATTCCAGATCGTGACCGGCAACTTCTTCCAGTTCATCGGCAAGGCCAAGCGGGCCATCCTGCTGTCGGTGACGCGCCAGATGCTCTTCATCGTGCCTCTGCTCCTGCTGCTGCCCCGGCGCTGGGGTACCGACGGGGTGTGGTACTCGATGCCCATAGCCGATGCTGCGGCGACGATGCTCGCCGCCGTGCTGCTGGTGTGGCAGCTCCGCAGGCTTCGCGGCGAGATGGACGGCCGTGCGTGACCGTCGTTTTTGCGGCCGCGGCTGACTGCAAATCGAATAAAAACGTTAACTTTGTGCATCGCGGCATGCGGTGTGCGGCCGGCCCGGAGGCGCCGTGCGTATAGCCGGCCGCGGAGAGTAAAAACGTAATGACAGCGTTATGGCAACTATCAGACTTACCAAGGAGTTCTCTTTCGAAGCGGCCCACTCGCTCGATGGCTACGACGGAGCCTGCCGCGAGATACACGGCCACTCCTACCGGCTTTTCGTCACGGTGAAGGGCGAGCCGTCGACCGATCCCTACGATCCCAAGCAGGGCATGGTGATGGATTTCGGTCTGCTTAAGCGCATCGTGAACGAACAGATCGTGTCGCAGTTCGACCATGCGTTCGTCATACGCCGCACCGAGCAGGGCATACAGTTGCGCAACATGCTCTCCGACCGCTATTCCAATATCGTGATGGTCGGCTACCAGCCTACGTGCGAAAACATGCTGGCCGACTTCGCCGAGAGGCTTCTCGAGGCTCTGCCCGACGATGTCGAACTCTTCTCGCTGCGTCTGCATGAGACGGCCACCTCGTTCGCCGAGTGGTTCGCCGAGGACAATTTTTAACGTCAATTTCCCGTTCCGGATATGAAACGACTCTTTCTGATCGACGCCTATGCGCTCGTGTTCAAGTATTACTATGCCTTCATGGGGCGCCCTATGCGCAACCGCTTCGGCATGAACACATCGGTCCTTTTCGGATTCACCAAGTTCCTGCGCGACATACAGAAACGCGAATCGCCCGACATGCTGGGCGTGGCGCTCGATCCGAAAGGCGGATCGTTCCGCAACCGCATGTTCGCCGACTACAAGGCCAACCGGCCCGCCACGCCAGAGGATATCATAGCCTCGGTGCCCTATCTGTGCCGGCTGCTCGACGCCATGCGCATCCCGGTGTTCGAGGTCGAGGGCTACGAGGCCGACGACGTGATAGGCACGCTGGCTTTCCGTGCGTCGGAGGCGGGCTACGACGTCTACATGGTCACGCCCGACAAGGACTACGGCCAGCTTGTCGGTCCGCACCGCAGCATCTACAAACAGAAGGGCGACGGCGTGGAGATCGTGGACAGCGCGGCCGTGTGCGCCAAGTACGGCATCAGCGATCCGGTACTCGTGCGCGATATTCTGGCGCTGTGGGGCGATGCGTCGGACAACATCCCGGGCGTGCCCGGCATAGGCGAGAAGGGTGCCTGCAAGCTGGTGGCCGAGTGGGGCACCGTCGAGAACATACTCGACAATGTGGGCAGCATAAAGGGCCGGCAGGGTGCGCGTATAGTCGAGTGGGGCGACCGTCTGCGTCTGGCCAAGGAGCTTACCACCATCCGCACCGATGTGCCGGTGGAGTTCTCGCCCGCCGATCTGGAGATCTGCCCGCCCAAGATCGACGATCTGAAGGCTTTGTACGCCGAACTCGATTTCACGTCGTTCCTGCGCGACGTCTATAATATGGCTCCCGCCGAGGAGCCGTCCGATGTGCCGCGTCAGGCGCCGCAGCGACAGCTGGCCGAGATGGCGCGTGCGAAATCGGAGACCGCCAAGCGCAACTCGCTGGCGGGGCAGGGCGATCTGTTCGCCGCGCTCGATACGTGTCCGCACCGCGATGCCGCTGGGTCGTCGGCCACCTGCATGGCGGCCATCGCTGACGGCGGGACAGCGCCGGGCGCCGCCGGAGCCGGCGACATGCCCGCGGCCGTACAGCCAGCGGAACCGGCCGTCGCCGAACCCGCACCGTTGGCCACGGCCGCCACGGTTCCGCACGACTACCGTCTGGTGACCGATGCCGCCGAACTTGAGACGCTGGTTGCGCGGCTGCTCGGCGAGGAGGAGATATGTTTCGATACCGAAACCACCGGATTCGACTTTTTCAACGACCGCATCGTGGGTCTGTCGCTGGCCGTGCGGCCGCACGAGGCGTGGTATGTGTCGTTCACGCCCGACAACACCGCCGCTTTCGCCGCGATAGTGCGGCCGCTGTTCGAGAACGAACGCATAACGAAGGTGGCGCAGAATATGAAGTTCGACATAATGGTGCTGTCGCGTCTGGGCATCGAGGTGCGCGGCCGCAAGATCGACACCATGATCGTGCACTATCTGCTCGATCCCGAAGCGCGTCACAACATGAACTACATGGCCGAGCGCTACCTCGGTTACTCGCCCATATCCATCGAGACGCTCATAGGCCGCGGAGCGCGGCAGCTGACGATGGATCAGGTGAACATCGTCAGCGTGAAGGAGTATGCCGCCGAGGATGCCGACATAACGCTGCAGCTCAAGCAGGTGCTCTGGCCCGAGCTGGAGCGGCAGGAGCTTGCCGGGCTGTATGCCCGCATCGAGGAGCCTATGATCGACGTGCTGGCGCGCATGGAGACCGCGGGCGTGAAGATCGACAGCGAACTGCTGGCCGGCTATGCCGTGGAGCTTAACGCGCGGCTCGCCGAACTTGAGCGCGAGGTGCGCGACGAGGCCGGCGAACCTGCGCTCAACATCAATTCGGCGCGTCAGCTGGGCGAGGTGCTTTTCGCCAAGATGCGCATCGCCGAGAAACCCAAGATGACTAAGACTCGTCAGTTCTGCACCGAGGAGGAGTATCTGCAGGGATTCGCACGCCAGCACCGCATAGTCGACCTGATTCTGCAATACCGCGGCGTAAAGAAACTGTTGTCGACCTACGTCGAGGCCCTGCCGCAGCTGGTGAACCGTGCCACGGGACGCATACATACGTCGTTCAATCAGGCGGTCACGGCCACGGGCCGGCTGTCGTCGACCAATCCCAACCTTCAGAACATTCCGGTGCGCGACGAGCTGGGCCGCCGCATACGCGAGGCGTTCATTCCCTCCGACGACGACCACATCCTGCTCTCGGCCGATTACAGTCAGGTGGAGTTGAGGCTGATGGCCCATCTGAGCGGCGACGAGTCGCTGATCGGCGCGTTCCTCAATGACGAGGACGTGCACTCGGCCACAGCCGCCAAACTGTTCCACAAGGACATAGGCGAGGTCACGCCCGACGAGCGCCGCAAGGCCAAGACGGCCAATTTCGGCATAATCTACGGCATCTCGGCCTTCGGTCTGAGCCAGCGGCTCGACATCCCGCGCAAGGAGGCCAAGGAGCTGATCGACGGATATTTCGCGTCGTATCCCAAGGTGAAGGAGTACATGGACGACGCCATAGCTTCCGCGCGCGAAAGGGGTTACGTCGCCACGGTGTTCGGACGCCGGCGCATTCTGCGCGACATCGACTCGCGCAACGCCGTGGCGCGCGGCGTTGCCGAACGCAATGCCATCAACGCGCCTATTCAGGGCAGTGCGGCCGACATAATGAAACTGGCGATGATCGAGATCGACCGCCGTTTCCGCGAGGAGGGCCTGCACTCGCGCATGATCCTGCAGGTGCACGACGAGGTGATCGTCGACGTGCTCCGCACGGAGCGCGACCGTGTGGCGGCCATCGTCCGCGAGGCCATGGAGGGCGCGGCCAGTCTGCGCGTGCCCCTCATCTCCGACGCAGGCGAGGGCGCGACGTGGCTGGAGGCGCACTGATGCCGCGGGCCGGTGCGGCAAAAACGCACGGTTGAGTAAAATTTTGGGCGTGCGGTGTAATTCGCGGCTCTTTTTTGCGACTATCTATTCGGAAAGATCGTTACGCGCGTCGCATTCCGCCCGGGCCGGAGGTTCGGCGGGTATGGTTGCGGCGGCTCCGCCGGGGGAGCGATGCGGCATGTGCGATAAATAAGGATGCAAACTAAAGAAAAAACTGAAAATATGGAAGAACAGATCGGGACCGGTCATACCGGCAGCAACAGTGCGGACGTCGTAGCCGCAAAGAAAAAGAAGAAGGAGAAAAAACTTACGTTTTCGACGGTGTTCCTCGCCTCGCTTCTGGCGGTGGTGGCGGGCAGCGTGCTCAGCATGATGCTCTGGCTCGGACTCTTTTCGAGCATAGCGGCGTTCATGGAGCCCGACAGCGTGGCCGTGCCGTCGGGTGCGGTGCTGCGCATCGACCTTGCCGAGAATCTGATCGACGCACCGTCGAAGGACCCCATGGCCGGGTTCGACTTCGTGAGCATGAGCACCAGCCGCAGCCTCACGCTCTACGACGCGCTGCGTGCCGTCGAGGCCGCGAAGAGCGATGACCGCATCGAGGGAATCTATATCCGTCTCAACGGCGGAGGTACCACCACGCCCAACATTCTGGAGGAACTGCGCGCCGCGATAGTAGATTTCAAGCAGAGCGGCAAGTTCGTGGTGGCTTACAACGAGACATACAGCCAGTGGATGTATTACCTCTGCTCGGCTGCCGACCGCATTTATATCCAGCCCGAGGGCGGGTTCGACTGGTCGGGCATAACCTTGAGCACGATGTTCTACAAGGGGCTGTTCGACAAGCTCGGCATCGAGGTCGACATACTGCGTCCCACGGCATGCAAGTACAAGAGCGCTGTGGAGCCCATGTTCCTCACGCAGATGTCCGAGGCCAATCGTCTGCAGATGCAGGCGCTGGCCGACAACATGTGGCGGGTGCTGACGGGTGCGGTGTCGGAGGCGCGCGGCATAAGCGTCGACGAGCTGAACCGCATAGCCGACGAGCTGGAGGTGACGCTGCCGCAGGAGGCCGTCGACCACAAGTTCGTCGACGCCATGATGTATGCCGACGAGGTGATGGATGTGTTCGAGAACGATTACGGTCTGGACGATCCCGAGTTTATCTCGCTGGGCGATTATGCCTCGTCGCTTACGGCCGACGTGAAGCGGGCCACCGCTCCCAAGGTGGCTATCGTCTACGCCAACGGTACGGTGTATGACGGCAGCGGAAACGACGACAACATCTACGGTTACACGCTGTCGCAGACGTTGCGTGACGTGGCCGAGGACGACGACATCGAGGCTGTGGTGCTTCGCGTCAACTCGCCGGGCGGCAGTGCGCTGGCGTCGGATATAATATGGCGCGAGATGGAACTCCTCAAGGAGAAGAAGCCGGTGATCGTGTCGATGGGACAGTATGCCGCCAGCGGCGGTTACTATATCTCGGCTCCGGCCGACGCCATCGTGGCCGACGAGCTTACGCTCACCGGATCCATCGGTGTCTACGGCATGATACCGTCGGTGGGCAAGGCGCTCAAGGACAAGATAGGCATAACGTTCGACGGCGTTGTGACCAACAAGTATTCGGACATAGGCAACGGCATCGACCCGTTGCAGAAGACCGAGTACAACGCCATGATGCGCGGCGTGGACCGTGTCTACGACCGTTTCACCTCGCTCGTGGCCGAGGGCCGCAACCTCCCGCTCGAAAAGGTGCTGGAGATAGCCGAGGGCCGCGTGTGGATAGGTTCCGAGGCGCAGAAGATAGGTCTGGTCGACACCTGCGGCGGTCTGACGGCTGCGCTGGCCGTGGCGGTTGACAAGGCCGATCTGGGCGACAACTATCAGATCGTCGAGGTGAAGGACGAGCTGACGGGATTCATGGCCGTGTTGCAGTCGCTGAACATCTCGGTGCGTGAGAAACTCACCGCGCGTTCGGAGCTGGGCAGCCTTTACACCGAGTACAAGCGCGTCGAGGATATGCTGGGCCGCAAGGGTGTGTACACCTACTGCCCCTACATCTTCCGCTTCGAGTAAGCGGGGGCGGATCCCGTTCCCGGAAAGCCGGGGCAGAACCGGACTTGTCCGGAATCATGCCGAGACGGGAAAACGACAGTTGAAAACCAACCCTAAACTATAAGCATTGATGAATTTGGACGGGGAGGAACGTAGCCGCAAGGCTGCGTTCCTCTGTTTTATGCCGGAGCCTGCCGTTCATGCCTGCCGGTTGCGGATGGCTGTCGGCACCGGCGGATGCTGCAATGCGTGAGTGCTGTTGCACGCGGCCGGTCGCCGGGCGGCCGAATGTGCGCCGGTCGGCAGTGTCGGGCTATTGCCGGCTGCCGGTGAGGGTAAACCGCGCGGAGGCGCTGCCGGTTCTCCGCACTCCGGCGGGTCGGCTGGCAAAACGAAACCCGTGCGGGATAAGCGCACGGGTTTAGTGTATATGCGGATTCTTCAGCCGCTATTGTCTCATCCACGAGATCAGCTCCTTGAACGACGGTTTCTTGCCGTGCATGAATATGCCCACGCGGTAGATCTTGCCTGCGGCCCACGCCATGCCGGCCACCGAGGCGTAGAGCAGCACGAGCGACAGAACGATCTGCCACGAGGCTATGCCGAACGGTATGCGCGCCATCATCACCACGGGCGAGGTGAACGGTATGACCGATCCCCAGAACGCCAGCGACGAGTTGGGATCGTTGAACACCGACATGGCCAGTATGATGGCCAGAATTATGGGTATGGTGACCGGAGTCTGCAACTGCTGGGCATCCTGAATGGAGTCGACGCTCGATCCCACCGCGGCGAACATGGCCGAGTAGAAGAGGAATCCGCCGACGAGGAACAGCAGCAGATAGACGAACATCATCACCAGACGCGACGGATCCGTCGCGAGCGACACGGCCGACAGCATGTCGGAGTCGATTCCCGCCTCGGCCGAAGTGATGGCCCCGCTCTGCACCGCCTCGACGCTCTGCATCACGTCGTCGGGCATCAGCGCGGGCAGCACCGCCGCACCGACACCGCACACCAGCACGGCCCAGATGGCTATCTGCGTGACGGCCACGGCCGCCACACCCAGAATCTTACCCAGCATGAGCTGGAACGGCGGAACGCTCGACACCAGTACGTCCAGCACGCGGCTTCCCTTCTCCTCGATCACCGAGGTCATGACCATCGAACCGTAGATAAGCAGGAACATGTAGAGCATCATGCCCAGCACGATTCCCATCATGTAGGCAGTGCCCGACGATGTGGCCTCCTTGTCCTCGCCCTCGTCGGCCAGATCGTTGCGGTAGGTGGTGAGCGTGACGGACGCCTTCACGTCCTGCATTATCTGCTCCAGATTCTCGATGTCGTAGCGGTTCAGCCGCTCGCGTTCGATTATGCGTTCCATCTGCGACGAGATGGAGCTTTCGAGCAGCATCGACGACGACGAGTTGGTGTACAGCTTCGCGTCGGAGGGGTTGTCCACGATGTCGTCGCCTATCCACAGCACGCCGAAACGGTCGGTGCGCGCACGCGCCTCGTCCAGCGTCAGCTCCGACGTCTCGAACTCCACGTCCTCGTCGCCCGCGAGCTGCGGGGCTATGATTCCGCTCCGGTCGATTACCAGCAGGGTCTTGGTCTCGCCTTTGGCGAATATCATCATCAGTGTCGGTGCCGCCATCATGGCTATCATCAGCACCGGCATGAGCAGGGTGGTGATGATGAACGACTTCTTGCGTACCCGCTCGTTGAATTCGCGGGCTATGATTATGTTGATCTTGTTCATTGTTCTATCTGTTTTTTAGTTTGTTCAGCGAATACAGCGCCAGCGACATGAGCACTACGGTGATTGCCGAGTCGGCCATGGCGGCGCGTCCCTCTATGGCCAGAAGCGCCAGCGATATGACGATCGCCGCCGCGGCGCATGCCATACCTGCCTTTGCCAGTTTTGCCCTGTCCATGCGTTTACAGCGTGCCCTCCACGGCGCGGATGAATATGTCGTTCATGCTGGGTATGATCTCGCGGAACGACCGCAGCTCCACGGCCTCGTTCACCGCCGCCACCGCCTCGCGTACGCTGGCGTCCGGTTTCAGGCGCAGGCGGGTCGAGTGGTAGGGCGAGTCGGCCACGCCGGCTGTGCCCAGCAGATCGGACGTCGGCGCGGCGGCCTGCTCCAGACGGGCGGGGTCGCCTCCGTAGATCACCTCGAAGATGTTGTCGCCGAAACGGCGGCGCACCTCGTCGACCGAACCCGAGAGTATGTTGTGCGACTTGTTGATCAGCGTGATGTGGTCGCATATCTCCTCCACGCTCGACATGTTGTGCGTCGAGAAGATCACCGTGGCGCCTTCGTCGCGCAGCCGCATGATCTCCTGCTTGAGCAGATTGGCGTTGATGGGGTCGAAACCCGAGAACGGTTCGTCGAAAATGAGCAGTTTGGGGCGGTGGAGTACGGTGGTGATGAACTGCACCTTCTGGGCCATGCCCTTCGACAGGTCTTCCACCTTGCGGTTCCACCAGTCCTCGATGCCGAAGCGCACGAACCACTCCTTCAGCCGCGCTATGGCCTCCTTGCGCGATAGTCCCTTCAGCCGGGCGAAGAATATGGCCTGCTCGCCGACCTTCATCTTCTTGTAGAGGCCGCGTTCCTCGGGCAGGTAGCCTATGTGGTAGATGTCCTGATCGGTGATTGGGCGGCCGTCGAAAACGACGCGGCCCTCGTCGGGCAGCGTGATGCGCGTGATTACGCGTATGAGAGTCGTCTTGCCCGCGCCGTTGGGGCCCATGAGTCCGTAGATCGAGCCTCGGGGTACGGCGAGCGACACGTTGTCGAGTGCCGTGTGGGCCGAGTAACGTTTGGTGACGCTCTCTATTTGCAGAATGTCCATGTTGAGTAACGGGTTAATGGTTTCGTATTATATATAGTCGCCGAACGGAGTGTAAAGTTACAAAACAACGTAAAAAAAACGGTACGGACCCCGGACTGGCGGCATCTGCTGTGCGTGGTTGCGGAGCGGTGCGCATGCGGTCTTGGCGGTGCGCTATGCCTCCTCCGCCCCGTGCGTTTCGCGGAAGATGTTGAACCTGCGCAGACGTGGATTGCGGCGGCTGAGTATGAGCACGTCGGCGAGCAGCAGCAACATGGCCGCCGCGATCAGGTACTGGTATTGCTCGTTGTACTCCTCGAACCGGATGGTCGTGAGCTCGCTCTTCTCCATGTCGTTGATGCTCTTCACTATCTCGTCCAGCCCGATCGACTGTTTGGTGGCGCGCACATAGGCGCCGCCGGTTATCGACGCAATCTGTTCGAGCATCTGTTCGTTCAGCTTCGACACCACCATCTCGCCCTGCTCGTCCTTCACGAAGTCGCCCCCGATCTGGATCGGAGCTCCCTCGGGCGTACCTATTCCTATGGTGTAGATGCTTATTCCCTGCTCCTTGGCCATGCGTGCCGCCTCGACGGCATCGTCCTCGTGGTTCTCGCCGTCGGTGATGAGCACTATCACGCGGTTCTTGTCGCTCTGGCCCGAAAACGCGAGCATCGCCTGCTGCAACGCCTTGCCTATGGCCGTGCCCTGCTCGCCCACGAGCGACGGCGATATGCGCTTGGCGAACGCCTGCGCCATGCGGTAGTCGGACGTTATGGGCAGCTGCACCTTGGGTTCGCCGGCGAAGACCACCATGCCCACGCGCTCCTGCTGCAATCCGTCGAAGAGCTTGCCTATGGCATATTTGGTGCGCTCCAGACGGTTGGGTTCGAAGTCTTCGGCCAGCATCGAGTTCGATACGTCGACCACGAGCATCATCTCCACGCCGCGCGCCTTCTCCTCGCGCAGCTTCGATCCGAACTGCGGCCGTGCCGCCGCCAGCACCAGCAGGGTGAACGCCGCGAGGTAGAGCAGCGCCTTGAGCCGTATGCGCCCGCGCGAGAAGTCGGGCATCAGGCTCCGCATGAGTTCGGGGTTGCCGAACCGGGCCACGAGCCTGCTTCGGCGCCGTGCCGCGAGGGCATGGACGCCCGCCAGCACGGGCACCAGAATCAGCAGATACAGCATGAAACCGTTTGCGAATCGGAACATATTTACGGAATGCGTTTTAGAATGATGTTACTGAAGATGAATTCGAGCAGCAGCAGGGCCAGCGCCGCGACCAGCCAAGGCAGGAACTCCTCGTGGTATATGGTGAGGTCGGTGATCTCCACCTTGCTCTTCTCCATCTGGTTGATCTGGTCGTAGATTGCCTGCAGCTTCTCCTTGTCGGTGGCGCGGAAGTACTTTCCGCCGGTGCTTTGCGCGATGTTTTCTAGCGTCTGCTCGTCGATCTCGACGTCCATGGGCTGGTACGACATGTTGCCGAACATGTCCACTACGGGATAGGGTGCCTTGCCGCGCGTGCCCACACCTATGGTGTAGACCTTTATTCCCATGTCGGCCGCTATGTCGGCCGCCATGAGGGGGGCTATCTCGCCGCGGTTGTTCACGCCGTCGGTCAGCAGTATTATCACCTTGCTCTTGGCGTCGCTCTCGCGCAGGCGGTTTATGGCCGTGGCCAGTCCGTTGCCTATGGCCGTGCCGTCCTCGATCACTCCGCTGCGTATGCGTGCGAGCATGGTCTGCAACGTTCCCTGATCGGTGGTGAGCGGCGCCTGTGTGAACGCCTCGCCGGCGAAGGCCACCAGACCCAGACGGTCGCCGAAGCGGTCGGCGATGAACGCCCCGGCCACCTCCTTGGCGGCGGTGATGCGGTCGGGCTTGAAGTCGCGCGCGAGCATCGACCCCGACACGTCGATGGCCAGCATTATGTCGATACCTTCGGCGTTGGTGCGGCTCTGCTCCTCCACTCCCTGCGGACGGGCCAGCGCCACGACGAGCAGCGCGAACGCGGCGCAGCGCAGCACGAAGGGTGCATGGCGCAGCCAGTAGCGCACGGTACGCGGGGCGCGCCGCACACCCTCGACGGAGGATATGCGTATGGCCGCGCCGCCCTGCAGCGTGCTGTATACATAGTAGGCTATCATCGGTGCCAGCAGCACCGACAGCCACAACAAATGCGGATTAGCGAATCTCATAAGTCGTCTTCTACTGTAAGTTCGTTCTTCAACAGTCGTTTCCTCGCCCCGGCATGGTCCGAACGGCGTTCGGCTATGCTGCCGGCTTGTCGAAAACGTGCGTTGCGGGACCCCGCCGCACGTCGCGTTGCGTGACGGGCCGCCGGTTTGTCTTTCGGGCCCTGCGGTTTGGCTACCAGTTCTTGCGCCCGCGGATCACCACGCCCTTGGCCTTCTCGTCCAGCTTCTCCTGCGTCTTGTCCTCCTGCGCCTGTATGGCGTCGAGCAGCTGTTGCTGCTGTTGTTCGCTCATGCCGCTGCGCGGACGCGGGTTGTTCTGTCCGGAATCCTTCTTGTCGTCCTTGCCGTCGTTCTGGCCGTTGTCGTTCTTGTCGCTGCCGTCGTCGTTACGGTCGTTGTCGCTGTTGTCGTTCCGACCGTCGCCGTCCTGATTTTGGTTCTGGTCGTTCTGATCGTTCCGGTCCTGCTGCTGATCGTTCTGATCCTGATCGTTTTGGTTGTTCTGATCGTCTTGATTCTGATCCTGATTCTCCAGCAGTTTCTTCGTGTAGGCGTAGTTGTACTTCGCCTCCATGTCGTCGGGATTGAGCGTAAGCGACCGGCGGTAGCTCTTCAGCGCCTCCTGCAACTTGCGCTGCGCGAACTGCGTGTTGCCGAGATTGTAGTATGCCTCGGCGCGTTCGGCGTCGCTGCGCAGCGAATCGGCGGCGGCCGACTGCAACATGCCTTCGGCCTGCGATATGTAGCCGGTACTCATCTTGGCGGCGGCCGACTGCGGGTCGTTCATGGCCGTCGAGTCGGCCATGGCCATGCGCAGCAGGGCGTTGCCCAGATCGTAGCGGGCCTCGAACGATGTCGAGTCGCTGAGCAGGGCGCGCCGGTAGCTGTCGGCACTCTGTTCGTAGCGCTCCTTTGCGAACTGGCGGTTGCCTTTCCTGACGAGCGAACGCTCGGGCATGTTCTGTGCCGCAGCGTGCGTGCCGAAGCAGAGGGCCGCAACCGACACCATCGCCATGTGCAATATCAGTCGTTTCATAATCCTACTGCTTTTTATCGGTTTTGTCAGCTGTGCCGGCAGCCTTCGCAGGCATCGGGCCGTCATCCTCGTCGTCGTTGTCGGCCGGCTCCTCGGGTTTGGTCTGCTCCACGAAATCGCGTGCGGCGCGGTAGGCGGCCTCGTTCTCGTCGGCCTCGGGCATGGCCTTGGCGAACTTCACCAGATCGGCTTCGCGCAGTATCTGCGTGAGGTCCATCGCGCTTTTCGGCGGCAGTTCCGCTCCGCGCATCGACTCGATTATCTCGTCGGAGGTCATCTCCATGGCGCTCACGCCGAAGCGGCCCATGATGTAGGTGCGCACTATGTCGGTGAGGGCCGAGTAGTAGAGTTTGTGCTTGTCCTGCTGCCAGAGCTTCTGCTCGCGCAGCTTGTCGAGCGCCGCGAGCGCCACCACGTGCGGCGGCAGCGGCGGGGCGGGGCGGAATATGTCGGAGAACCGCTTGCCGTAATGCTCCAGCATGCGTTTGGCCGCATAAGCCAGCAACGCCAGCAGGATGAGCGCCAGCAGCGTCCATTTTATGTAGCCGGTGATCTCGCCCAGCCGGAACGGCAGGGTCTTCTGCGCCTTTATGTCGAAGATGGGGTGCGACGTGGAGTCGATCTGAAAGGTGGTGACCAGCAGTTCGAGCGTGTCGGCGGCGCCGAGCGTGTCCACGATGTTCTTGTCGGCGTACATCACCTGCGGCACCACGCGGTGTATGCCCTCGTCGAATGCCGCCAGACGGTAGCTCTTGCGGATCTTCAGTTTGCGGCCCTCGCGCGAGAGGGTGTCGACGGGCAGATCCTCGATCAGTTCGTACGACTCCGATCCCTCGCCGCCGAACGAGGGGAAGAATACGCTCTGCACCAGATCCTTCTCCACCTCGATGGTGTACAGGAAGCGGTCGCCTATGCCCACCGAGTCGGGGCTTATCGAGCCGCTCACCACGGGAGCGTTGGCCGGAACCGTTTTTTCGGTCGCCGTGCCGTTCTGTGCCGCAGTCCCGTTCTGTGCCGCGGCCGGCATCCACAGCGCGGCGAGCATGCCTGCCGCGAACAGACTCCGGCGGATACCCGCAACCGGCCCTGTGCGGCGACTTTCAGCTGCGTTGCCGCGTACCGTGGCGGCAACTCCGGCAGCACCGGCGTCTCCGGCCCGCGATTCCGGATTCCGGATCCCGGACCTTGAATTTTGAGTTTTGAGTTCTGAATCTCCTGCCATCATCGCTGTTTGAATAGTTTAATCAGTTCGACCACGTAGTCGCCCTCGGTGGCTATCATGGCCGTGTCGATGCGGTTGCGGCGCAGCATGTCGTTCACGGCCTCGTCGCGTTCGCGCCAGCTTGCGGCGTAGTGCTCGCGCACGCGCGCCGACGAGGTGTCGATCCACGCCTTGCGGCCCGTCTCGGCATCCTGCAACTCGACTATGCCCACGTCGGGCAGCTCGGCCTCGCGCGCATCCCACACGCGTATGCCCACCAGATCGTGGCGGCCTCCGGCGATCTTCAGCGCGTCGTCCAGTGCGGCGCGGTCGCGCGGCGCGTTCATGAAGTCGGAGAGGATGAACGCCGTGCAGCGTTTCTTGTTCACGTTGGTGAGGTAGCGCACCGCCTCGGATATGGCCGTGCGCGGCGACTCGGGCCGGAATTTCACCAGCTCGCGGATTATCATCAGCACGTGGCTGCGCCCCTTCTTGGGCGGGATGAACTTCTCGACGCGGTCGGAGAAGAATATGCAGCCCACCTTGTCGTTGTTCTGCGCGGCGGAGAATGCCAGCACCGCGGCAATCTCGGTCATCACGCTCTTCTTCGTGCGTTCGGCCGTGCCGAACATGCGCGAGCCGCTGACGTCGACCAGAAGCATCATCGTCAGCTCGCGCTCCTCCTCGTAGATCTTGATGTGGGGCTTCGACGAACGGGCCGTGACGTTCCAGTCGATGTCGCGCACGTCGTCGCCCGCGCGGTACTCCC
>CAZFIN010000020.1:0-24127 GCA_964519525.1 uncultured Alistipes sp.
ATAGAACGAGGGTTTCCTAAACCCTAAATTCGCGTTCGAGTCGCGGTGGAGCTACTACCTTGAAGTGTGAGAAGGTACCCCGGAGCGGGGTGAAGCGTGTATGGTGACGGCTGTATACGCTTTTATTTTGTCCGGCGGTCGCCTTTGGATTGCGGACAATCGCGGTTTGACGGAGCTGGCCGGCTGAGGCCCGGACGTGCCGGTGCCGGCGGAAACGACTTGTAATTCAAAAAAAATAAACAGTTATGAAGATTTTCAGAAGCGTGAAGGATCTCGGCAATCTCGATGTGGCCCTGAAGGAGGCGTTCGAGATCAAGGCCGACCGGTTCAAATATCAGGATCTGGGCCGCAACCGCACGGCGCTGCTCATATTTTTCAACAACAGCCTGCGCACGCGCCTCAGCACCCAGAAGGCGGCCATGAACCTGGGCATGAACGTCATAGTGCTCGACGTGAATCAGGGTGCATGGAAGCTGGAGACCGAGCGCGGCGTGATAATGGACGGCGACAAGGGCGAGCATCTGCTGGAGGCCATTCCCGTCATGGGCAGCTACTGCGACATCATAGGTGTGCGCTCGTTCGCCCGCTTCGAGAGCCGCGAGGACGACTACAACGAGAAGATTCTCGACCAGTTCATCCGCTACTCGGGCCGCCCCGTCTTCTTCATGGAGAGCGCCACCGTGCATCCGTTGCAGAGCTTCGCCGATCTGATAACGATCGAGGAGTACCGCGAGCGCAAGCGTCCCAAGGTGGTGCTTTCGTGGGCACCGCATCCGAAGGCTCTGCCGCAGGCTGTGCCCAACTCGTTCGCCGAGTGGATGAATGCCGCCGACGTCGACTTCGTGGTGACGCACCCCGAGGGCTACGAACTCGATCCGCAGTTCGTGGGCGACGCCCGTGTCGAGTACGATCAGATGAAGGCCTTCGAGGGTGCCGATTTCATCTATGCCAAGAACTGGAGCTGCCCGGGCGTGACGCGTCCGGAGGATTACGGCAAGGTGTTGAGCAAGGATATGAGCTGGACGGTGAGCGCCCGTCAGATGGCCGTGACCAATAACGCCTATTTCATGCACTGCCTGCCCGTGCGCCGCAACATGATCGTCACGGACGAGGTGATCGAGAGTCCGCGTTCGATAGTGATTCCCGAGGCCGCCAACCGCGAGATATCGGCTACCGTGGTGCTGAAGCGTATGCTCGAGAGCCTTTGACGGTAAGCATGCAAAGTAGATGAAAACCCCTCCGCTGCATCGCAGCGGAGGGGTTTTCTCATGCCGGTCCGCAACAGGCGTGCGGTTACAGTTTTATGGGCTTGTACTGGGGGACGAACGCCTTCATCGCCAGCCAGCTCGCCAGATAGGCCACGGCGCAGAACGAGAAGGCTATCATGTAACCAGCCTCGATGCCCTGATAGCCGAGGAAATCCATGCCGGTCTCGGCGGCCCGGTCGAAGAGCCGGCCGGCGCCGGTCTGTATGCAGAACGATCCTATGCCGCCGGCCATGCCGCCGATGCCGGTGATCGTCGCGATCATTGATTTGGGGAACATGTCGCCTACGGTCGAGAATATGTTGGCCGACCACGACTGGTGTGCCGCGCCCGCTATGCCGACGATTATTACCGGGAACCAGTAGGAGTAGCCGGCGAGCGGCTGGGCAAGCAGGGCCAGCAGCGGGAAGAAGGCGAATATGAGCATGGCGCGCATGCGTCCGGCGTATGGATTCATCTTGAAGCGCTCGATGAATATGGTGGGCAGGTAGCCGCCGAATAGCGATACCATCACGATGAGATACAGCACGCCGAGCGCCACTTGGAACTCGATGCTGGTCGAGGCCATGCCGCAGGCGTTCTTCAGATACGAGGGCATCCAGAACAGGTAGAACCACCACACTCCGTCGGCGATGGCCTTGCCCGATATGAAGGCCCACGTCTGCCGGTAGCCGAAACATCTCCACAGCGACACCTTGGGCGCTGCTGCGGCCTCGGCGGCGGCTTTGGCGGCCTCGGCGCGCTCCTGCTCGGAGTCGGATTCGATGTAGGCCAGCTCGGCGGCGTTCACGCGGGGATTCCGCTCGGGTTTGCGGTAGAGGAACTGCCAGAATCCCATCCACACGAATCCCAGCGCACCGATGATGATGAACGACGCCTCCCAGCCGAAGCGTGCGGCCAGCGTGGGGATGGCGAACGGCGCGATGAGCGCTCCGATGGTCGAGCCGGCGTTGAAGATGCTGGTGGCGTAGGCGCGGTCCTTCTTGGGGAAGTACTCGGCCGTAGCCTTTATGGCGGCGGGGAAGTTGCCCGCCTCGCCTATGGCCAGCACGCAGCGGGCCATGATGAAGAGCGTGAGCGACACGACGGCGATCTTCGATATGAGGTCGGCGTTGTCGACCACCGCGCGCATGGTCGCCGCGTCGGGCATGTCGACTACCCATTCGGTGGCCACGCCGCACAGGGCGTGCAGGCAGGCGCCGGCCGACCAGATGCCGATGCTCCACATGTAGCCGCGTTTGGTGTCGAGCCTGTCGACGATGCGGCCCGCGAAGAGCATGGCTATGGCATAAACCAGCGAGAAGATGCCGGTCACCCAGCCGTAGTGCTGGTTGGTCCAGTGAAATTCGGGACGGATGAAATCCTCCCACGTGAGCGAAAGCACCTGACGGTCGAGGTAGTTGACGGCCGTGGCGAAGAACAGCAGACCGCAGATCACCCAGCGGTATGATGTCATTTTCTGTTTTTCAGTTTGAGTCATGATAGGTTCGGTTGATTTGTTGTTGCGATTCGTTTGTCGGTTACTGCCGTGCGCGGGCTATGATGTCGAGTGCCTGACGGCATTTGTCGCTTATAGCCTGCCAGTCGCCGGCGGCTATGCACTCCTTGGGGAAGAGCTTCGAGCCCATGCCCACCACCGTCACACCGGCCTTGAACCATGCGGTGAGGTTCTCCTCGGTGGGTTCCACGGCGCCCGTGGCCATAAGCATCGACCACGGCATCGGGGCCTTGATGTTCTTTACGAACGATGGTCCGCCCACGTTGCCGGCGGGGAATATCTTCGTCAGGTCGCAGCCGGCCTCCTGCGCGAAGCCGATCTCCGACACCGATCCGCACCCGGGGGTGTAGGGCACGCAGCGCCGGTTGCACACCTTGGCCACTTCGGGGTTGAACAGCGGACCCACGATGAATGCCGCGCCTAACTGTATGTAGAGCGCCGCCGTGGGGGCGTCCACCACGCTGCCGGCACCGAGTATCATCCCGGGGCACTCCTCGGCGGCCCAGCGGTTGAGCAGGCCGAAGATCTCGTGGGCGAAGTCGCCGCGGTTGGTGAATTCGAACGCGCGCACGCCGCCCTCGTAGCAGGCCTTGAGCACCTGCTTCGCGATCTCGGCGTCGGCGTTGTAGAACACGGGCACCATGCCCGTGGCTTTCATGGTCGCAAGGACCTCTATCTTTGAAAATCTTGACATTTTTCGATGTTTCTCAATTATGTGTCGCCGGAATGCCGCGGCCTCTCGTGTCGCGCGGGCGCGGCCTTGGCGCGCCATGGCATGCGGTTCGCTTGCGTTTCATTGCGGCTCCGCAGCCTGCGGCCGGCGATACGGCCATTTAATTAATGTGTGTTTATCTCGCCACGCGGCCCGAGCCGTCGCCTTTCATCAGGTTCTCCACCTCGGCCACGCTCACCATGTTGAAGTCGCCGTAGATGGTGTGCTTCAGGCACGAGGCGGCCACGGCGAATTCCAGTGCGCGCCGGTCGTCGCCCGCGAAACGGCGCAGGCCGTAGATCAGTCCGCCCATGAACGAGTCGCCTCCGCCCACGCGGTCGACTATGTGGGTGATGTCGTAGCGCGGCGATTCGTAGAGCGTCTCACCGTCGTAGAGCACGCCTCCCCACGTGTTGTGGTTGGCGTTGATCGATCCGCGCAGCGTGATTATCACCTTTTTGGCGCGCGGGAACCGTGCCATTAGCTGGCTGCATACGCTGCGGAACGAGGCCGCGTCGACCTTGCCGGCCGTTGCCGCTGCGTCGAACCCCTCTGGCTTTATGCCGAACACCTTCTCGGCATCCTCCTCGTTGCCGAGTATCACGTCGCAGCACTCCACCAGTGCGGGCATCACCTCCGATGCGGTCTTGCCGTATTTCCATAGATTCTTGCGGTAGTTGAGGTCGCACGACACCGTGACGCCGAGTCGGTTGGCGGCGCGGCACGCGTCCAGACACACCTCGGCCGCCGAGGCGCTGATGGCGGGCGTGATGCCGGTCCAGTGGAACCAGTCGGCACCCTCCAGCACCCGGTCCCAGTCGATCATGCCGCGCTCGACGGTCGATATCGACGAGTGGGTGCGGTCGTAGACCACCTTGCTGGGACGCGCCACGGCGCCCGTTTCGAGGAAATAGATTCCGAGGCGTTCGCCTCCGTAGACGATGTTGTCCACCCCTACGCCGTAGCGGCGCAGCTCGCCCACGCATGCGGCCGCGATGTCGTTCTGCGGCAGTCGTGTGACGAAGTCGACCTGCTCGCCGTAGTTGGCCAGCGAGACGGCCACGTTCGCTTCGCCGCCGCCGAAGGTCGCGTTCAGCGTACGGGCCTGCGAGAATCTGAGATAATCGGGTGTCGCCAGACGCAACATGATCTCTCCGAATGTTACAACTTTACTCATAATAGAACTGTGAATTTTTTATGTAGTTTGAAACATAATGACAAAACTATAAAAAAAAGTCGAAAAAAAGAAGTGCGTGCCGGTGGCGGCGATGGACGCTTGCCGGAAATATCGTATATTTGCATAGCGGCGGATTTCCGCCGGTTTTTTGGACCGAATAAGATACTGACATATGAGAAAGATTGCTTTGTTTGCGGCGGTGTGCGCGCTGTCGCTTGCCGCCTGCGGCGGACAGGGTGCCGACGCACGCTGGCGAATGTGGTACGACCGGCCGGCCGATGCGTTTATCGAGGCGCTGGTGATGGGTAACGGCCGTATGGGAGCCACGGTTTACGGCGGTGTGGAACACGACCGTATCGACCTGAACGAGATCACGCTGTGGTCGGGCGAACCGGTGGACGTCGACCGCGACACTACGGCCGCCGCCGAGGGGCTGGCACCGGTGCGCGAGGCTCTTGCGCGCGAGGACTATCGCGAGGCCGACCGTCTGCAGCACCGTCTGCAGGGACGTTTCTCGCAGTGCTATTCGCCGATGGGCGGGATTACGCTCGATTTCGGCGATGGCGGTGCGCCCGACGGTTACCGGCGCGAGCTGGACATTTCGCGGGCCGTGGCGCAGGTGAGTTACCGCCGCGACGGCGTGGGGTTCTCGCGCGAATACTTCGTGTCGGCGCCCGACAAGGTTATGGCGGTGCGGCTCCGCAGCGACCGCCGCGGCGCGCTGAACTGCGCCGTAGGTTTCGGCAGCCAGCTGCATCATGAGGCGACGGCGGCCGACGGGGCCATAACGGCCGACGGATACGCGCCATACAATATAGCGCGCGACAATACGGTGTCGTGGGATGAGAAGCGCGGCACGCATTTCCGGGTGATAGTGAAGGCCGTCGCGGCCGACGGCGAGGTGCGCTGCGAGCAGGGACGGCTGGTGATGGACGGCTGCAGCGACGTGGTGCTGCTGGTGACGGCGGCCACCAGCTTCAACGGGTTCGACAAGGATCCCGCCGCCGAGGGCCGCGACTGCAAGGCGCTGGCCGACGCACAGATGGCTGCGGCCGAGCGACTCGGCTACAAGGCCCTGCGTCGTCGTCATACGGCCGACTTCGCGTCGTATTTCGACCGCGTGGACGTGCAGCTGGGCGACCGTGTCCCGGTGGCCGACATGCCTACGGACGAGCGCCTGAAAGCGCTTTCGGCCGGCGGCGAGGACAACAATCTGGAGATGCTCTATTTCCAGTTCGCCCGCTACCTTATGATCTCGGCCTCGCGTACCGAGTGCGTGCCGATGAACCTTCAGGGGTTGTGGAACGACATGCTGCTGCCGCCTTGGAACAGCAACTACACGGTGAACATCAACACCGAGGAGAATTACTGGCCGGCCGAGGTGCTCAACCTCTCGGAGATGCACGAGCCCCTGCTGGGATTCATCGGCAACCTCGCGCAGACGGGCCGCCATTCGGCGCGCAACTACTACGGATGCGGCGGATGGGTCACGTGTCACAATTCCGACATATGGGCCATGTCGAACCCCGTGGGCGAGTTCTCCGGCTCGCCGTCGTGGGCCAACTGGCCTATGGGCGGCGCATGGCTGAGTACCCATCTGTGGGAACACTATCTGTTCACGCTCGACCGCGAGTTTCTCGCCCGATATGCCTATCCGCTGCTCAGGGGTGCGGCCGAGTTCTGTCTGGACTGGCTGGTCGAGGACCGGCAGGGTTATCTGGTGACTTCGCCCGCCACCTCGCCCGAGAACTACTTCTTCACCCCCGACGGATATGCGGGGCAGACGGCCTACGGAACGACGGCCGATCTGGCCATTATACGCGAATGTCTGTCGGCTGCGGCGGGTGCCGCCGAGGTGCTGGACTGCGACGCCCCGCTGCGCGGACGCATAGCCGCGGCTATGGATAGACTCTATCCCTATCAGATAGGACACAAGGGCAATCTTCAGGAGTGGTATCACGACTGGGAGGACCCCGAACCCCGTCACCGTCATCAGTCGCATCTGATCGGTCTGTTCCCCGGCCGCCACATCACGCCCGGGACCACGCCGGAGCTTGCAGCGGCTGCCGCCCGCTCGCTCGAACTGCGCGGCGACAGGGCCACGGGCTGGTCGACGGGCTGGAGGGTGAACCTCTGGGCGCGTCTTCTGGACGGCGACCATGCCTACCGCATCTACCGCATGCTGCTCACCTACGTGAACGACCGCGATGTGCGCGGCGGCGGAACCTATCCCAATCTGCTCGACGCCCATCCGCCTTTCCAGATCGACGGCAACTTCGGCGGCGCCTCGGGCGTGGCCGAGATGCTCATACAGTCGCATGGCGGCAGTGTCGATCTGCTGCCCGCACTGCCGCAGGCATGGCGTAACGGCAGCTATCGCGGACTGCGGGCCCGCGGCGGATTCGAGGTGGCGCTGGAGTGGCGCGACGGACAGATCACCTCGGGCGAGGTACTGTCGGCCGCTGGCGGAGTATGCCGGCTGAGGAGCCGGACGCCGCTCGTGGTGAAGGGAACCGATGCCGTGCCGCACCGCGAGGGTGAATGGTGGGTGTCGGAGTTCGGCACCGGGAGAGGTAAGAAATATAAGGTAATGCCGATGCAGGACTGATGTTTTTGACCGATATGTTTCATTCGGTTCGGATTATAAGCCTTAATTTTGCACCGTAACGGTCATCCCTGAAGGCCCGCATGGTATGCGGCCGGCGGCCGGATGAAATTATCGTGTAATGTTGTTATGTTCAGATTCCTGTTTAGAATAGCGGTTCTGCTCTCCCTGCCGGCGCTCGTGTGCTGCGGCAAGGATGAGGCCGACGGCGACGTGCCGCCCGCGGTGGTCAATCCCGATGCCGTAGCGCCCGTTTTGGAGCGTTTCGCTCTGGAGATGCGTTACAACAGCGGCCTCGCGGCGAATGTGACATGCCGGATCGACGCCTCGACACATGCTGTCACCGGATCGGTGAAGGGGCATCCGATGATTAAGTCGACGTGCGTGTTCGTGCCGACGTTCGTCGTGCCCGAGAACCACAAGGTTTATGTGGGCGACCGTTTGCAGACGAGCGGGTTGAGCCGTGTCGATCTGTCGGAGCCGGTGACCTACCGCGTGGTGAACGAGAACGGCGACGAGGCGCGCTACACCGTGACGATGAAGTATTCGTTCACCGGACTGCCCGTGGTGGCCATAAACACTGTGGCGGGGGCCTCGGTAACAAGCAAGGATTATTGGGTGAAGGGAACCCTGTCCATCGACGGCGCCGGCGAATACGGCGACATATCGGATGCGGGCATCGAGATCGCCGGCCGCGGCAACTCGACGTGGTACTATCCGAAGAAGCCCTACAAGATCAGGTTCGGCGAGCGCACCGCGGTGCTCGGCATGCCCAAGCACAAACGGTGGGTGCTGCTGGCCAACTATAACGACCGCACGATGCTGCGCAACGACGTGGCGTTCTATCTGGGGCGGCAGACCGATCTGGCATGGACGCCGCACGGCGTGTTCGTCGAGCTGGTGCTCAACGAACGGCATGTGGGCACCTACTATCTGTGCGAGCAGATACGCATAGACAAGAACCGCCTTGCCATAAACGAGATGAAGCCCTATGCCGAGATGACCGCGGGCGACGACATAACCGGCGGCTATCTGCTGGAGCTGGATTCCTATTTCGACGAGGTCAACAAGTTCCGCTCGGCTCTGCGGTCGCTGCCGGTGAATGTGAAGGCCCCCGATGCCGACGACATAGGCACGGCGCAGTTCGCCTACATCCGCGACTGGTTCAACGAGGCGGAACGGGTGCTTTACAGCGATGAATGGCTCGATCCCGATAACGGATACCGCAAGTACATCGACGTGGATTCGTTCGTCGACATGTATCTGGTGGCCGAACTGGTTTATCATTACGAGTGGCGGCATCCGAAGAGCACATACATGTACAAGGACAGCGACGCGAACGGCGGCCGTCTTTGCATGGGGCCCATGTGGGATTACGACTGGCGCACATTCTCGGTCGGGGCCGAGTGGTATGCCCGCAACTACATGTGGTATCCGCGCCTGATGCAGGATCCCGGTTTCGTGGCGCAGGTGAAGAGCCGCTGGACGGCGCTCTATTCCAAGTTCGCCGCGGCTGCGGCCTACATACCGCGCATGGGGACGAAACTCACGTCGTCGGCAGCCGTCAACTGGGATATGTGGACTGTCGCCGCCGGCGAGAACGACGACCGGTATATGCCGTATTCGGAGGCCGTGAGCCTCATGCAGTCGCGGTTCCGCACCCGGCTCGAATGGCTTAACGGCGAGATAAACAGAATGTAAAGCGATGAATCGTGATGCAGATATACGGATAACGGACCCCCCCCCGGGTCCCTTATTCTTCGTGGCGGCGGCCGTATTGCGTCGTCCGGTAAGAAATTTTGTACGTCGGCGGACCCGACAGCCGCGGCCGTTTGTCCGTTGATCGCGTCCGCGCATTGCAGTCCGGTGCTGTCGGCATCGGGCGGCGGGTCTCAGCGACGCGGTTCCGGCCGCAGTGCGACAACAGGCTGACTGTTCGCCGGGGTATGAAATGACAGTTAATTTTTTAGGGTTGATAGGCCGGCGGAGTCGCTCTCCGCCGGTTTTTTGCATGGTGATTGCGCTCCGGACGGGATAGGTCGGGCGTGTTATTCGGTGTTACGGCGAATTTTTACTATTTTTGTGAACAAAATTTATTGCGTTATGAAAAAGATACTTGTGTTTTTCATGTCGGTGGCCTTGCTGGCGGCCGGCTCCTGCAAGAAGGGGATAAAGAACGATTATGTTGATCTGCTGCCGGGTAAGTGGACCGTTGCGGGCATCTCGCCCGATGTGCCCGAAACCGCCTACATCGTCAGCGGCGATGTGATAGAGATCAAATCCGATCTCTCCTACACGCTCGACAACCATTGGGGTCCGGTCTTTACGGAGAAGATATGGACGCTCACGTTCGATCCGCAGGATGCGAGCAGTTATCTGTGCCTGTACGGCATCAGCAACGAGAAGCAGTATGTGCTGCTGGTGGGCCGCATCACCGGCATGACGCAGAGCGATATGTATCTTGAGTACAAGGACGAGAAGAATACGCTGTACCGTTATGTATTCAGGCGGGTCGAGTGATTCCCCTCTGCCGTGAGTGAAACGAACACCCCTGCATGATGCGCATCATGCAGGGGTGTTCGTTTGGCGGGTCGGGTGCGCATTTTAGTAGGCGGCCAGACGGCTGAGCGTCTTCCCGGCCTCGTGCCTTACCCTCGGTGAGGGATCGCTGTCGGCGAGCGGACGCATGGCCTGCTCGATGGCGGACCGCTGGTACGACATGACGAACCAGCCCAGAGCCTCGACAGCCGTTACGCGCAGCTCCTCGTCCTGCGAGGCATCCTGCGCCAGCCGGATTATGTGCGGCACGGCGCGGTGGTAGTGGTAGTTGCGGAACGACTTTACCTCCGACAGACGCCGTTTTATCGGGTTGCCGGTGTCGAATATGTAGTCGATGTCCCTTTGCAGCGACTTCTCCGCACGCTCGATGCGGTCGATGTAATCCTTGCGGCAGCGCTCGCCGTAAGCCGCCTCGGGCTGCGAGTCGAGGCGCCGCGATATTTCGGCCTTCATGCTGTCGGGGTCGAACAGCAGCAGCGAGGCCGACGTGTGGAACGATACGCGTTTCGACAGATAGTCGTTCACGAGCGCATCGGCTTCGGTTGCGATCAGCGAGTCGTCGCCGCAGCTGCCGATGTATTGCGCGGCCATGCGGCGCACGAGTTCGTAGTCGTCGTTCATGGCGGCGGCAAGCGCTTCGCGGAATTCGGGGACGTGCTTCGTGCTCAGCAGCTTCAGACACTCCATGCGCACCGCGCCGTAGGGCGAGCGGCCGAATGTGTCGGTCAGCAGACCGACGATATTTCTGTATCCGTTTTCGCTTAGGCTGCGCAGGGCGAACGCCTGAATGTCGGGGTAGTCGGTCTTGCGCAGCATGTCGAGCCAGAACCGGTCGTCGTTTTTGCGCAGCGTCATCGCCTCGTTGAATCCCTTCACCTGCTCGGCGTTCTCGAAGCGCAGCGTAGGGTCGCCTATTATGTGGCTTTCGAGGTAGAACGTGTTGCGCGCCCATTGTCCTATGCGCACACCGCACGCCAGCAGGCCTATGTAGCGGTCGGGCCATTTGTCCTGAAGACTGTTCACCGAGTTGCCCATGGTCACGACAGTGCGGCCGCTGCCGAATATGTAGGCGCCGGCGACATACTCGTCGAGATGGAACGAACCGTTGAAGCAGGCGTCGAACATCACGAAACGCGCGTCGGGCTTCGACTCGTAGAGGTCGGCCAGATGTATGTCCATCTCGTAGTTGAATATCGAGTCGGCCATCATGGTCGAATCCGAGAGGTCGAACCAGCTGCGCGGTACGTCGAGCGAACGCATGTAATTGTCGACGCGCTTTTCGGCGTCGGCGTAACCCGCGGTCTTGCTGCGCAGGTAACGTTTCACGTTCTCGATCGACGGGCGCGCGTCGGATACGCTCTCATAGCCGTTGACGTACTGTGTGTCGGGGGCTCCGTGGTGATGCAGCAGCGCCACGTCCAGCGCCTCGTTCTGAAGGGCCTGCAGGATGTGACGTTTCATCGGGAAACGCGACTCGTGCGTGCAGCACGCTATGCGGTGGCCGCTGCGTGTCATCGACGGCAGCTGTTCGCGGAGCGACGCCTGCTCGCCGGCCCATGCGTCGTAGGCTCCCGAGTTGTAGCCGTGTCCGCAGAACACGAACATGTTGTCGAGCCGGTTCGTCTGCCGGTGTTCGGCCGCGGCCTTGTGCAGATAGGCCGACAGTTCGGCGTAGCGGTCGACGCCCTCGCGTACGACGGGTTTGATGCGGGCCGAATATATGTCGGAGCGTATGTGCTGCGCCGAATCGCCGGTGAGCGAATAGTAGAAGTAGAGCGGATTGTCGGCGTCGCGGCGTATGAAGTCGAAACGCAGCGAGAAGTCGTCATAGAACCGGTCCGAGGGGATCGACGACTCTTTCCAGTCGGCCGCCTGATTCATCTTGAACGCCGACGACAGGTGCTGAGCGTCGCGCAGCATGGCGATGGGTATGTCGCCGATGAATACGCAGCCCTCCAGCGGCATGCGCTTCGCAGCGGCCAGCGTGAGGATCAGTTCGCGTATCGGTTCGGGCGACTGCCAGTCGTCGCAGATTACGTATGTCCCCAGCCCGTCGGCCTCCACGGCCGCGCGGTAGTCGTCCACCGCCTCGCGGCAGCGGTCGTAGCTCGTGCGGTCGATGAAGACGGCGAACGACGTGGGGGTCTTTGCCGATGGAGCGATCGTCGTCGGTTGTGCATATGCCCCCATGCACATGGCGGTGCATATTATGTACAGAATCCGTTTCATCGTTTTCCTGTTGTTTCAAGTCTGTTTATCGTCTGTCGCAGCTCCTCGGCCAGAGCCTTGTCCTTGGTGCGCAGGGTGCGGCATGCCTCGACGATGGACTCCCTGTGCGGCGACAGGGTGAACCATCCGAGGGCTTCGGCCACCATCACGCGCAGTTCGGCGGGTTCCGACTCGTCGTTGAGCAGAGTGATGAGCTGCGGCACATACTCGTGGTAGGTGTTGTTGCGCACCGAGCGTATCGCCGAAGTACGTCGTGCCGCGGGTGCCGACGGGTCGAACAGCTGGGCCATGTCGCGGTGCTTCATCTTCTGCATCGACTGCAGCGATTCGTACTCCTCCTCGATGCGGTTGCAGTCGGCGGCGGGGTAGCCCGAGTTGTCGGCCGCGGCCTTGTAGGCCTCCAGCGCCTGCTGCTCGGGGCAGAGCTGCATGACCTTCGTGAGGAGGTAGGCCACGCGCTGCGATTCGGGATAGTTTACCATGACGTCGGCCGCCTTGGCGAGCAACTCGGGCGCTCCGAGCATCCACGCGTAGGTCGCGGCATTGCGGCGCACCACCTCGTAGCTGTCGTAGAGCGCTTCGCCCACAGCCTCGACCATCTGCGGCGTGAAGCCGTTGCGGGCGAGCAGTTTCAGACACTCCATGCGCGTGGTGGCGTAGGGGCATGCGCGGTATTCGGCCAGAAGTTCGTCGGCCGTGATGGCGCCGTTGTCGGCGAGCATGCGCAGGGCTATGCTCCGCACGTCGGCATTGCCGGCGTCGAGCAGACCGCGCCAGTAGGCCGTATCGTGTCGCGCGGTGACCATCGTCCGGGCGAGGCCGAGGTCGTCGATGGGCGCGAACCGGAATGCGGGATCGCCTATGATATGTCCTTCGAGGGTAGCTATCAGCCTGTTGTACTGTCCTATGCGCACTCCGTGCGAGATCAGGCCCAGCATCTCGTATGTCCAGCGGTCCTGAAGTACGTTCACCGTGTTGCCCTGAGCCACGACGGTGCGGCCGTCGGAGAATATGTAGCTGCCGGCGATATATCCGTCGCGGTGGAACGATCCGTTGTAGCAGGCGTTGAACATCACGAACCGCGGCTGGGGCCGTTTGCCGGCCAGATCGTCGAGCGTGAGGTCGCCTTCGTTGTCCTTGGCCTTGTCCGTGTCGGGTGCGAAGAACTCCTCGAAGAACTTGTCGGTGAGACGGTACTTCTCTTTGAAGTACTCCACGGCTCCCGGCACGTCGCCGTCGGCCTTGCGCTTCTCGCGGTTGAGCATGTAATAGATCTCGGTACGCAGCGCCTCCGCGCGTCCGTCATACGTGTCGGGATCGCCAGTGCCGCTTATGTGCTGCTTGTCGGGCGAACCGTGCTCGTTGAATAGCATCACATCCACCTCGGGGCGTGCCAGCTGGTCGAAGAGTTTGTATTTCATGTGCTCCTCCATGCGGAAGTTGAGCTGCGTGAGCGTGCGGAAATCCCTGCTGTCGATCTGCGGGAACATCTCGTCGATGGCTATTCGCTCGTCCATCCATGCCGCGAGGCAGTCGGAGTTGTAGCCGTTGCCGGCGTAGGTCACCAGATAGTCGAGCCGCTTGTTTCTGGCCCGCTCGGCAACCACTTTGCGCAGATAGCGCGATATGGCCTCGTACTTGTCGCCGCCCATCTGCTCGGGGTAGCGTATGCGGCCCGAATAGAACGTGGGGTCGATGCGCTGGGGCGAGTCGGGCGACAGGCGGTAGTAGAAGCGCAGCGGATTGATTGAGTCGCGGCGGATGAACTCGAAGCTCAGATCGAGATCGTCGTAGAAACGGTCGCTGGTGACCGAGGCCTCCTCGATCGGGAACGCTTGTTCGTTCATCTTGAAGGCAGTGGTCATGTGCTGTGCGTTCTGTACGCTTGCGAACGGTACGTCGCCGATGAATACGACGCCCTCCAGCGGCATCCGGCGCTGGTTGGCCTTGTGCAGCCGGACGAGCTGCTCGCGCACTTGGTCGGGAGTCTCCCAGTCGGCCGATACGGTGTATACGGCCAATCCGTCGCGGTCGAGCGCCTCGCGGTAGGCCTCCACGTCGGCTTTGCAGCGGCTGTACGTCCGGGCATCTATCACCACGGCGAACGACGTGGGGTGACTGCCCGCCGGACGTTCGGTGGTGACCTTTATTTTGGCGGCGTGCGACGAGAATATCGCCGCCGCGACTGCCGTCAGAGTCAATATTGTGTTTTTCATGGTGTGTTCTATTTTTTAGATGTTAAGCGCGTGCGTGCGCGTGTCACTTCGCGTGTCAGTTCTTCCGACATGCCGCCCTTGTCGAGCAGACGTTCGCAGGCGTCGATTATTACCTGACGGTTGGCCGAGAGGTTGAACCATGCGAGCGCCTCGGCCATGGTTATGCGCAGCTGCTCGTCCTCGGTCTCGTCGCACAGTATGTCGGCGAACTGGCGGGCATACTGGCTTTTGGGGCAGTTCTTGAGGTACGATATGTAGAACTTGCGCCATTTCGTGTCGTTGCGGTCGGCGATTTCGAACAGATCCTGCGGCTGGCCGTTCTCGGCCGTGCGGGTCTCGATGGCGGCCGTGAGGCCCTTGCGGTAACGTTCGGCATTGTAGAAATCGGCGCCGTCGAACCGTCTGTCGATGGCTTCGAGCACCTTGTCACGGTCGAAGCCCTTGAGCGATTGCAGGGTCTGGAATACCACGCGGGCCGAGTTGTTGTCGGTGATGTAGGTGTCGATCAGCAGCGGAATGAACCGGTCGTCGCCTACGCGGCCCATGCGGGTCACGCCTATGCGGCGGATGAACTCGAAACTGTCGGTGACCGAGGCGGCCAGAATCTCCCGGAAATTGGCGTCGTTGAGGCTCTCGGCAAGACGGAACGCCGTGTGGCGGACAACGGCGTAGGGCGAGGCGGTGAACTGCGCGAGTAGCAGATCGGAGATCTGCGGATAGTCCTCCTCGTAAAGACGGATGAGGGCAAGACAGCGCATGTCGGGAATGTCGCTGTCGAGCTGTCCGAGCCAGTAGGCGGCATCCTTGCGCAGCACGTTGCGGTTGATGTCCAGACTCTTGGCATCGGGACTGGCGAAGAAGAAGGTCGGGTCGCCCGATATGTGCGATTCGAGAATGTTTATGTGTTTGGCCCACACGCCTATGCGCGCGCCGTGACCCAGCAGGCCCAGCAGGTCGAACGCCGACTTGTCCTGAAGCACGTTCACGCTGTTGGCCCATGCCACGCAGCAGTCGCCCTCGGAGAAGATGTACTTTCCGGCGATGTAGTCGTCGTTGCGGAAATCGCCGTTGAAGCAGGCGTCGAATATCACCATGCGGGCGTTGGGGCGGATGTCGCCTATCTCTTCGTTGATTATGCCGAGACGCAGATCGAGTATCGAGTCCTTCTCGATGGCGGCCGGAGTGTTGGCATCGGCATACCATGTCGAGTCGAGTCCCCATCTGTCGGCATACTTGGCGGCCAGTTCGGGACTGCGGCGGTAGAGCGCGCGCAGACGCATCTCCATCTGTTCGATGTGACCCTCGGTGTCGGTGGTGACGGGTTCGCCCGACACATACTGTCGGAAGTAGTCGCCATGTTCGTGGAATACCATGAAGTCGAGGTCCTTGCGTCGCAGCTCGCGGATAAGTTCATATTTCATGTAAGGCTCCATCGAGTAGCGCAGGTAGCGGGCCCTGTTGCCTGCGGCGAAGCGGCCGCCGAACTGCTCGCCGGAGATCTGCTGCTCGCTGCGCCATGCCGTGAGCGAGTTGGAGTAGGAGCCGTGGCCGGTGTACGACACGAAGTTGTCGAACTCGTTGCCCGATTTGTGTTCGCGCACGACCTTCTCCAGATAGCGCGCTATCTGCGCATACGGATCACCGTAGCTCGTCTGGGGCTTGATGCGGGCCGAGTAGATGTCGCACGAGATGTATTGCGGCGAGTCGGGCGCCATAGCATAGAAGTGCATGAGGCCATCGGCCGGTTCGTCGCGTTTGGTGAATACGAGGTCGAAATCGTCGTAGAAACGGTCCGACGGCACCGAGCACTCGCGGAGCGGATATTTGCGCTCGTCCATCTTGAATGCCGAGGTGAGGTGCTGTGCGCGTGTTATCATGGCGATGGGTATGTCGCCGATGAATACGCAGCCTTCGAGCGACTCCTCGTCGTGCAGTCGTTTCAGCAGCGTGCGCACCTGCTCGGGCGACTGCCACTGCGCGTAGGCCACGAACACTGGAAGTCCCTCGCTTTCGATGGTCTTTTTGTAAAGCTCTATTTGCGGCCGGCAGTTCACGTAGGTGAGGCTGTCGGCGATTACGGCGAACGACGAGCTGCCTCCGATCGAGGGTCGTTCGATCTGCTGTGCCCGCGGGGCGGCGACGCATCCCAAGGCGAACAGCAGAGCCGTGCAGAGTCTGATTTTGCGGATCATTTGTCTGTTTTTGAATTTGTATCTTTTTTATGTGTCATTATACCCGCAAGCAGTTCCCTGCGGGGGAACTGCTTGCCGGATGTATGTCTGTCGGCATCAGAATGCCAGACCGGCCTTTACCGTCAGGTACAGGCGGTGTCCGAACTCGCGGCCGAGCCCCGAGTCGAGTGCCTTGCAGCAGTCGGCCGAGACTGTGGCGAAGAGCGACGTGTGGCCGTTGAACACTCCCTTGCGGGTGTAGCCTATCTGACCTCCCATAGTGTAGCTCTTGCAGCGCAGGTAGTCGTAGTCGTGCAGCACGAGGCCGGTGTAGATCTCCGACGATTCGTTCTGGCCGGTGTAGTCGCGGCAGCTGTCGAGCGGGGCCTTGTACGATCCGCGTGCGCCGAGAAGTATCGAGTTGTCGCCGAAGATGAAGTTTTTGTCGGCATGCAGTTCGAAGTGGAGGTTGTCCACCTTCTGCGTGCTGAGGGGGATGTAGTAGATGTCCGACGACTTCTCGTACTGCAATCCTGCGCCGGCAAGCCAGCGGTAGCCGTTGCCGTTGTCGCGGTTCATGTAGTCGATGGTGAATCCGGCGTTGCGCGTGGCGTAGTTCGAGCGGATGTTTTTCGAGATCACCTCCCACTGCGCTACCGCGGCCGAGTTGTTGTACACCTGAATGTACTCGATTCCGTCGATGCTGCGGTCGTAGTATTCGCCGTCGAGGATGAGGGCGTTGGCGCTGTCGAAGTTCCATATCATGTTGATCCTGCTCTCCCAGATGTTCTCCTTGGTGGTGCCGATGATCTTGGGGGTGGTGTAGTTGTTGTTGGCATCCTCCACCGTGTGGGTGTATTTGCCCGAAACGAGAACCTTGATCTTGTCAGTGGCGAATGAGTACTGCACTCCTCCGCCCAGCGAGTTGGCGTTGTAGTCGCGCAGGCCGACCATTCCTCCGCCGATCTCGCCCGTGGTGAAGAATCCCGAACCCAGCACCTCCCATGCGGGCTGGTTGATGTAATAGTTGGTGTTCTTCGCCAGTCCGTCCTCGCGGCGCGTGTAGTAGGCGAAGTCGGCGCCTATGGCATGATTGCCCATGGTGTATACCACCGAGGGGGTCACCGTGAACTTCGACATCAGCACCTTGGGGCGCGGGTCGAGCTGCTTGGCTCCTTGAGCGTTCTGGTAGTCGATGCCGATACCGAAGATCAGACTCTCCCACAGTACTGGAGTGGCGGCCTTCAGGCCGAGCGAGTAGTCCTGATTTATCCAGTTGCTCTCGTGGCTGTCGGCTATGTAGTAGGGCATGCCGCGCAGCGGGTCGATGAGCGAGGCGTTGAACCGTGCGCCGCGCACCTTGTCGTGCGAATAGTCGAAATAACCCCACAGGAACGTACCGCCAAGATTGTCGAACGTGCCGCCGCCGTCGGTCGAGAATCCGTAGACGTCGCTTTTCGTACCCTGCTGGGCGTGTTTGAAGTCGCCTTCGGTCTTGTCGTAGACTATGCCTAACTGGCTGTAGTAACCCATCCGGTCGAGCTGCGCTCCGGCGGCGTTGTCGGTGTTGGAGAACCAGAGGCTCTCGATCTTCTTGCGCTCGATGCTCTGCGGAGTGCCGGCCTCCTGAGCCGTGGCGCCGAGAGCCGAGGCGGCGAGAACCAGTGACGCTATCGTGTATTTGATGTTTCTCATAGTTGCAGTCTTAATTTATCCGTTGTTAAACTATTTCGCCCACGGGCTCCACGAGGGGCGTTTCTCGCCGTTGCGGCGTATGGCGGGCGAGTCCATCACCTCGAAATCGTCGGCCGAGTTGTTGGTGTCCTGATAGATGGGGGTGCCGTCCTCGCGCTTGTCCACCACCTTGCGGCAGATGCTTTTGCCGTTGTAGGTGGCGCCGACCGATGTGGCGCTCGAATCGAGTATACCCGGTATGCGCTTCATGTTCATGTCGTTCATCGAGGGAATCAGCTCTATCGCGTCGAGAATGTCACCAACGGGCATGCGGGCGTACTCCTGACCCGAACCTCCGACTACCTTCTGCGTGGTCTGACCCAGCACCCAGTAGTCGTCATCGCCGAATTCGAGGTTGCGGCCGGGCTGGTAGAGGCAGAATGCCGAACCGCTCACCGCCGTGAGCCACTGCATCTTGTTGATGTATCCCGACCAGAATACGTAGGGCAGGTCGGGAACCTCCTCGTTCACGCGCTGCGGGTTGCCAGCCCAGCACTCCCACTCCGACTCGGAGTTGTCGACAATGCCGAATCCGCCGCTGTAACTTGCTATCTTGGTGTGGTCGGCCGCCTCCTGCGAGATCACGATGGATTCACCGGGTTGCAGCGGGTACTGCGTTCCGTCGCCCTGAATCTGCCACAGCGTGACGCCGTAGGCATACTTGTCGACGCCGTCCTCGGCCGGCCATTCGGGCAGGCTGGTGGTGGCGTAGGCGGGATGCAGCTGGGCGAGGCACAGATGGTCGAGGTATACCACCTCCTCGCCGTTGTTGTATATCTCGTAGAACTGGTCGCGGAAATAGCTGCCCGGGCCGCCGGCATAGTATATCTCGCGAAAACAGATCGGTGAGCCGAGAATGGGCTGGATCGAGATGGTCGTCTTCTGGTCGATCTGCTCGGGCGCCACGTCGTCGACGAGAGCCACGTTCTGGTTCAGTGCGTTGAGTATGTAGCTCTTGCCGTCGAGTTTGCCCGTCTTGCGCACCGTGACGTTATAGATGCCCGGGGTGATTCTCGCCTCGGCTATGCCGTTCGCGTTCACGGGAACGGCCGTTTCGGTCAGTTCGCCGAAGTTGTTGAACATCACCTCCATGCCGGTGTACCACTCGGCCGGGGCGCTGGCGGTGTCGCCGTTGGCGTCGGTGAAGTCGTTGATGTTCACACGGTAGGATACGTTGATGTAGCGTATTATCGGCGTGCCGTCGGCTTCGCTCATCATCTTGGTGCATGCGCCCGTAAACAGGGCCGCTGCGACGATTGATATTATTTGTATGTATCTTTTCATTTCAGTTGCTGTTTACTTATTTTATGATGGCCGTGAGCGACAGTCCGAAGAAGAACGTGTCCTTGTTGCGGCGGATGAACTTGCCCGGGGTCTTCGTGCTCTGCCACAGCGGGGTGCTGCGGAAGGCGTTGTTGGCGTAGAACGATATGCGCAGATAGTCCTTGATCTCCTTGGTGATGTTGAAGTTCATGCACAGCACGGGCGACATGTAGCTGTCCTTGATGTTGCGGCGCTCGTCCAGCTCCTTGCGTATGTCGAGCACTTTGAACTCATCCTGCTCCAGCATCGACGCCTCGAAATCGTAGATCTTGCCGTCGGCGGCCGAGATGTACTTCACGGGGATCTCGTCGTTCACGTATTTCAGCCACGAGTTCTCGCGCCATACCACGTTGGCCGTGGCCGAGATGACGAATCCTATGCTGGGGATGTTGTGTACGGCCTTGAGATTGGTCGCGAAAATCTCGTATAAAAGTTTTTCGCTTCCGGCTTCGTATAATCCCAGATGATCCCATATGTTGCCGGCCGAAGCGCGGGCGAAGCTGTAGCCGTTGCTCCATGACTCGTTGCGGGTCCATGCTCCGTCGAGGATGAAGCGGGTGCGGATGGCGTCGATGCGTCCGAAGTCGATCGTAGCCTCGATTCCGCGGGTCTCGTAGGCCGAATTGTTGGTCGGGGTGGTGTAGTGCAGCAGGATGCCGGTCACCGACTCCTCGCGGAGTGCCGGCAGGGTGGTGCCGTCGTCGGGAAGCGCCGCTGCGGCATATTTCACAAGGTCGACCAGACGGTACGAGGTATCGGTGCTGCCGAAGCTGTAGCCGTTGGTGCTGCGGTCCTTGAACAGCGTGACCGAACCGTTGATCTGTCCGATCTTGAAGTCGACGCCGGCCTCATATTTGGCGGCGGTGGCCATTTTGAGACCGTAGTTCCTGGTGTCGAACATGCGGGTGGTGATGACTTGGAACTGCTGAGCCTCGGGGGTGGTGGCCGATGATGCGTTGTTGAAGTTGAGCAGGTCGAAATACGCCTCCTGCGGATACAGGAGCGCCAGCGTGGGGGTCTTGGCCGTTATGCCGTAGCCGCCGCGGATGTACAGCGACTGGGGTACGATCTCCAGCGAGGCGTTGATGCGCGGCGCCACAACGCCGTCGAACTTGAATACCTTGTCGTAGCGCACTCCGGCCACGATGTTGAGGTTGCGGTTGGCCAGACGCAGGTTGAACGACTCCTCGGCGAACAGACCGATGGTGTTCATGAAAGGTATTTCGTCATAGGCGCGGTCGCGCTGTGTGGCGTAGGTGTACGACACGCTGCGGTAGGGCGGGCAGTCGGGGTCGAACACCTTGCCGCGACCCGTGTTGCCGTCGTTCTTGAAGTCGGCGCCCAGCTTGAGGAAGTGACTTGTGGGGCCCAGATCGCCCGAGAAGTTGGCTACGACCTGAGCGTAGGTGTTAAGCTCTTTGCCGTAGACGTCGTAGGCGTAGAAGTAGCTGTTGGGAGTACGGAAGGCTTTGTCGGTGCTGGTGCCGTCGATTATCACCGAGCCGTCCTCGCCGTATATCGGGGTGCCCTGCAAGCTCGACAGTACCGAGCCGTCGGTCTTCGAGGTCGAGAACGAATATTCGCCGTTGGCGGCCACATCCTCGTAGTAGCTGTGTTTGTCGGTGAGGGTGAACGAGGCGGCGTACTTTATGCTTTTGAACCATCCGTGATTGAACGAGAATGTACCTTTGGTGTTTATACGGTAGCGGTTCTCCTTCTGGCTTGCGTTGGCGAAATCGTATTCGTCGAGCGGATTGGCATTGTCCTTATCGCGGTAATTACCCAGCGACAGGGTGGTGTTGGTGTACCACTTGCCGATGTTGTTGGTGTAGCCTACCGATGCGTTCACGCGCTCGTAGTGGGCGTAACCCTCGGTGGGGCGGTACTGCGAGTAGGTGTAGTCGGCGCTATAATTGAGCGCGCCGGCCTGTCTACCCCCCCCCTGTCCCAGCTGTATGCCGTGGGTGGCCGACACTTGGTAGAGATTGGGATTCATCGTGAGTTTCACCTGAAGCGGTGACCGTCCGGCCTTGGTGTTCACCAGAACGGCACCCGAGGTGATGTCGCCGTACTCGGCCGAGGCGATGCCGCGGATCACCTCGACCGACTCGATGTTATCGGTCGAGATCTGGCGCATGTCGACGCCCGATGTGGGGGTGGCCATGGCCTCGTTGCCGTTGGCCAAAGAGCTTGAGAACGCCATGGGCGCACCGAGGGCCGAGGTGAGGTTCTGCATGTTCGAGTTGTTCGACACGGGTGTGCCGTCCATTATGACGGCCGTGCCGAGCGACGATCCGCCGCGGATCGAGAATGTCGAGGCCTGCGCGAGCGTAAGGTTGTCGGTCGACTGCACGGTGGAACCCGGCAGCAGGCTCAGCACGTCGGTCAGCGAGGTCGACTGTATGTGGTCCATGGCCGTGCGCGAGATGGTCGACGATGTGGCGGCTCCCGCCTTGCTCGCTTCGGCCGTTACTATCACGTCGTCGACGCGGAAGTTGGCGGGTTGCAGTTCGAATTTCAGTTCGGGGCCGCCGGCTTTTATATTGACGGTAGTCTCCAGCGGTTCGAATCCCAGAAACGAGATCTCGATCTTGTGTGTTCCCGCGCTGACGTTCTTCAGTTGGAACCGGCCTTTGTTGTCGGTGATGGCCTGAATGCCGGCATCGGGAATGTGAACGAGCGCGTAGGCGACCGGAGCCTTGGCGTCGGCGGACACGACGCTGCCGTTGACCGTGACTTTGGTCTGCGCGTTCGACGGCAGCGCGGCGAAGACTATCGCCAGCAGTGCCGAAAAGCAGAGTTTGGTAAATAATTTCATGTACATTCGACTATATGTTGTATTGTTTCGTTGTCAGTCTTTGCCGGCGGACCGGCGCCGCAGTTTCGGGGCCTCGCTGCCGTATGGTGCGTCATGCAGCGGCGTCGCATTCTCAATGCGCAAAGTTAGCGGGAGTGCGGTATGCCGGTCAATCCCTTAAAAGAGGGAAAAGAGCGGCGTATCTAATTATTTGTAATGATTATCGCTGTGTTCGGGTTGTAATTTGTCATTAATATCGTCCAAAAAGTGGGGATTAAAAACCTGATGTGTCCAATACGTTGTCTATCATAAGCATGATGCGGGCTTTTCGGACTGCGAATATATCTGAAAAATTTTTATTTATACCATATTTCGTGTACTTTTTGTTTTGTAACGAAAGAAAAGTTGCATATTCGATTTCGTTATGCAAAATGGTGCGGTGCGGGTCCTTCCTGTTTCCGGGGTGCGGCGTGGTGCATTACCTTGTGCGCCGGTTGGAGCAACACGGCTTTATGGCAGCGGGGACGGTAAGTCTCAGTCGGCCGATATGCGACAATCGGGGGCCTCAGGCCCCCGATTGTCTGTCGTGCGTATGTTTTTCGGGATTCCCGCCGGTCCCGGCTTGCAGCCGTCGGGCGGAATCAGCCGAGGTCGTTCGTGCGTGGTTTAGTAGCTGCGGGCGAAGAGAACGCGGCGGTGCGATGGCTTGCCGGTGAAGATGCATTTGCCCTCCTCCTCTTCCGCATCGAACGGTATGCAGCGGATGGTGGCCTTGGTGGCCTCCTTTATCGCCACCTCGGTCTCTACCGTACCGTCCCAGTGGGCCGCGATGAATCCGCCCTTGTTGTCGAGGGTCTCGATGAACTCGTCCCACGTGTCGACGCGCGTGATCATCGAGTTGCGGTAGTCGAGCGCCTTGCGGAAGATGTTGGCCTGAATCTCGTCCAGCAGAGCCGCTATGCGGTCGGTGAGTCCCTCCTGCGGCACGGTCTCCTTGGTGAGCGTGTCGCGGCGTGCCAGCTCGATGGTACCGTTCTCCAGATCGCGCGGACCGAGAGCCAGACGCACGGGCACACCCTTGAGCTCGTATTCGGCGAACTTGAAGCCCGAACGCACGTTGTCGCGCGTGTCGACCTTAACGCTTATGCCGCGCGAGCGCAGACCGGCGGCTATGGCCTCCATCTTTTCGGTCATCGTGGCGAGCTGGTCGGCTCCCTTGTAGATGGGTACCATTGCCACCTGTATCGGGGCGAGCTTCGGCGGCAGCACCAGACCGTTGTTGTCCGAGTGGGCCATGATGAGCGCGCCCATCAGGCGTGTCGACACGCCCCACGATGTGGCCCACACATACTCCTGACCGCCCTCCTTAGTGGTGTACGTAACGTCGAACGCCTTGGCGAAGTTCTGGCCGAGGAAGTGCGAGGTGCCGCTTTGCAGTGCCTTTCCGTCCTGCATCAGGGCCTCTATGGTGAGGGTGTCCTCGGCGCCGGCGAAACGCTCGTTGGGCGACTTGTGGCCCACGATCACGGGCACGCCCATCCACTCCTCGGCGAAGCGCTGGTAGACGTGTATCATCTTCTCGGCCTCGGCTATGGCCTCCTCACGCGTGGCGTGCGCCGTGTGGCCCTCCTGCCACAGGAACTCGGCCGTGCGCAGGAACAGACGCGTGCGCATCTCCCAGCGCACCACGTTGGCCCACTGGTTGCACAGGATCGGCAGGTCGCGGTACGAGGTGATCCAGTTCTTGTAGGTGTTCCATATGATGGTCTCCGACGTGGGGCGTACTATAAGCTCCTCTTCGAGCCGGGCGTCGGGATCGACCACGATGCCTTTGCCGTTGG
>CAZFIN010000021.1:0-22327 GCA_964519525.1 uncultured Alistipes sp.
GCCCCCAAACAGCTTTATAAACTCCCTGAAAGCGGTTGCAAAAATAGACACGATTATCATATATTCCAAATATTTCCCAGACTTTTTTCGACACACAAATATCTTTTTCAAGTTAGAACGCTGATAATAATCATATTACGCCGGAGTTTTTTTCAGAGCCAAAAACTCCGCCAACCGCATACACCTTATATAATTATGAGTAGTATCCCTGATACGGACATGATACGAACTTCGCTCCGACACAAATACACCTTCAAAAAAAGAGGCCGGCGCATAACGCACCGGCCCCGACAGAAAACTTTTTAAGGGAAAAGATTCTTATTTCTCCTCTGAATGCTCATACGGAAGCATCGATATTGTCATTTCGGCGTTGTTAAGCTCGAAACGGTAATATCCGTCCGTACCGCCGGGCAAAACCCATTTCGGGTCGCCACTCGAATTCGAAGTCGCTCTATTATCGTTCAACGGATTTGCGCCGTGATTAATCGGACGCCACGAAGGATCACTCCAGTTGTTGCTACCGTGAATCTTGATCGCACCCTGATTATTGGGCGTGGTAGTAATGTCGTACCAGTGTCCTTGACGATATACGACCTCGGGTCTTCTATAATCCCAGTTCATCTTCACGTGCGACCACTCGCCATTGACGGCATCGCCCACGATCCATGCGCTCTGCGTGCAGTAACGGCCGAAGTATACATTACCTCCGAGAACTTCGTTCATATCATCGACCTCGATAGAAATGGCATAGCTGTTCTTGGAACCATGAGAGCCCTCGGCAAATTCGCCCTTCGTATGGAACTTGTCATACTTGGCAGCCTCCTCTGCACTCTCGACATAGACCAATTTGTAACCGTCTACCGACACAGGAGTACCCTCGATCGCCTCATCCAGCTTCTCGCCGCACACGAATGCGGGATACTCGCTGTCGAGCTGAAGCGATATCATGAACGTGCTGTTGGGTTTCAGCTCCAGTCTATCCTGTCCGTCGTCCGTAGCACCAGTCTGATAGAAAGCATCCAGATTACGCATGGTGATCGGCAGACCGTCAGCAGCCGTAGTGCCTTTGGGATTAGCCTCACCCACGATGTAGAACTTGAGGGCGGGAATCTCGGTAGGAGTCAACTGGAAGTTGAACGATGTAACGACAGGCTTGAAGTAGAACTGGCCGCCGTCGATGTCGGCAATCACAGTGACCACCATATCAGTCGGAGAACCGAAGTGATAGCCCCAGTTAGCAATCATGAACTTGTACAACTCGCGTTTGCTGAGCGTATACGAACGTGCGTCGGGCGACAACACTTTGGTAGTGTAATCTGCTGAATCGCCGCCGCTCATGTTCACCTTGAGTTTGTAACCGGTAATGTGGTAATCGGCAGTCGGAGGCAGAGCCTCAGTCCACGAGAAAGTAATGGTCTCCCACTGGTTGTCCGGACCGATCTCGATAATCTGGGTGCCGTCAACATCCACGGCACCGGCCGTAATGCCCACCTCCAAAGTGTTGACCGGCTCCGGTTTGTCGAACCAGTTGTCCAGACCGCTCTTGTCTTCACAAGAAGCGAACGACACGGCACCGACAAACATCAGCAATCTAAATATGTTCTTCATAATAATATTTCGTATGTTTATTGATTAAAACTAATCCACAACTTCCTCCCAGAACGGAGCCTGAACCAGATTCTCGTTCTTGTCGATCTCGGTCTGGAATACCGGCATCCAATAGTACTCGCGCTTCCATACACGGCGCAGACCATTGGTCTTGCGCACGAAGAATGCTTTCTCGTTCTTAGGATTGCAGTCACGCTCGATACCGGCGAAGTTCATACCGCCGTGATAGTAGTCCCAACCGTCGGCAATCTCGTCGCCGATCATCCATCTGCGGATATCCATCCAGCGGATGTTCGAATCGGCACAGCACAGCTCAACGCGGCGCTCGCGGCGGAGCAACTCCGTCATGGTCTCGTAGTCGTTGCCGATCTTGATCTCCGTGTCGCTCGGCGTTCCCCATGTGTAGGTAGGCACGCCGGCACGCTCACGAACCAGATTCCAGTACTTCAGGATATCGGGGCTGGTGAGATTTCCGGTCTCCAGCAGACACTCCACGTAGCTCAGATAGAACTCGGGCAGACCGTACATCGTACCCTGCTGGTACTGGTACGAACCCTTCTTGTCGTCGGTGGGAAGGAAACCCTTGCAGTTCAGATAGCCGTTGTTGGGGGCATCGTGCGTACCGATATTGTCGTTGATGGTGTGGCCTACGATGCTTGAGAATCCCGAGCTGGTTACGGCACTGTTGTAGAAGCAGACCTTGCGCTTGCCCGGTACGAAATACTTCTCATTATAGTTAACCGTACAGTAGAAACGGGGCTCGCGGCCTACGTACATGTTGAACGTATTCACATTGGTGATCATCGAACCGCCCTTCGAAGCGTTGTACGACTCGGCACCGGTCCACTGCGTGTTGCGGTACTCGGGCTCGGTCGAGAATCCCGATTCGTTGTACTGCGGAGTCTGGGGATTGATGATAGGAATGGTGTTGAATCCGTCGGCATCCTTCTTGTAGCCGATGATAGGATACAGACCGTTGCTCATTGCGAAAGCATCGACGAGCGACTGCGATACGCTCAGACCGCCGTTACCGGTGTGTCCGTAAGGAGTCGAGTGAGCGATGTACGATCCGTAACCGTCCGATACTCGTGCGAACAGCACCTCGGTGTTACCGTTCTTGGTGGTCAGACAGGCGCCGCCCAGCAGCGACATGAAGGGATCGATCGAACCGTCGCTGTTGTAAACCTTGTAGAGCTCGTAACCCTCGCTCTCGGCGATGTCGATAACCTCCTTGCAAGCCTCCAGCGCACGGGTCCACTTCGAAGCGTCGTACTCAGTGGGGAACAGATGCTCGCCGTCGCGGTTGACGTGGTTCGCATACATCTTGTTTCCGTTCACCAGCGGGCTGGCATTGAAGAGCAGCATACGAGCGCGGGTACATGCGCAGAACAACTTGTTTATACGGCCGAACTTCTTGTCCTGCGAGTATACCGTAGGCAGCTGGTCACCCACCTCCTTCAGCTCCTTGTCGACCCAGTTGATGATGTCGTCCCAAGGCTGCTGACCGAATTTCAACTCACCGATAGGAGTCGAGGTGTCGTAGTCGTTACCACCCTCCACGAATGGGCACGGACCGTACCAGTAGGCGAACCACCAGTAGTAATATGCCACCAGAGCGCGGCATTCGAGTTTCATGAGATCCACCTCGGCCTGATCTATCGCATCTTCGAGAATGGGATGAACATTCTTCATGAAGATATTGGCCTCACGGATTTTTCTCGGGATATTGGCCCACACGTTACCGTTCCAGCCGGTGTTGGTTGCCCACACGCCCACAGCGCGGCGGTTGCAGTCCCAGCTCCACTGATACCAGAGATACGAAGGACGCAGGTCGTCGGCCAGGGCCGAGCAGCCATATCCGCCCGAACCGGTCAATCCCCAGTGCACGTCCGGAATTGCCGAGTATATGTACGCCAGCATACCCTCCATACGATTCTTGTCATCGAACACCATGTTCATCGTAAGCTCGGTATCAGGCTCCTTATCAAGGTAGTTGCACGACGAGAAAGACGCCATGGCCACTACCGCAGTCAAAATATACTTATATAATTTCATAATCATCTCAAGTTTTTACGAATTAGAAGTTCAAATCGATACCGAACTGAACCGACTTCTGTCCCGGATACTTCAGACCGTTGTTGGTCGAAAGTTCGGGATCCCACAGATCGAAGCCCGAGACATAGAACAGGTCGTTACCGCTGACATACACACGCAGCGAGTTCAGATGAATCTTGCTGGTCCATGCCTTGGGCAGCGTGTAACCCAATTCGATGTTCTTCAGACGCAGGAACGACATCTTCTTGAGCCACCATGTAGAAGACAGGTGGTTGAACGTTCCCGTGTAGTGCAGACGGGGATAGAACGCATCCTGTGAAGGATTGTCCACAGTCCAGCGATCCTGATAGTTGGCATAGGGGTTACCCAGAATACCCTGGCCCGAACCCGGGAGGAAGTAGCTCGAACCGCCGCCGATCACCTTGTAGGCGTCGCCCACACCCTGGAAGAAGACATTGAAGTCGAGGTTCTTCCATACGATGTTGCCGCCGAAACCGTAAACGAAGCGGGGAGCCTGAGTGTGACCCATATAGGTTTGGTCCATGGCGGTGATCATGCCGTCGCCGTTAAGGTCCTCGTACATGATGTCACCCGGCATGGGATCCACACCCAGCGAAGGCTGCGGCAACTCGGGATTGAGCTTACCGTTGATGAAATCCGAATCCTCGTACAGACGCATGGCCACATATCCGTAATGCTCGTTGATCGAGCGGTTGGTGGCGCTGCGGTAGGTACCCTTCAGCGACTCGGCCTCGTCACGCTCGCGGATCCAGTTCTTGGCGTATGATGCGGTACCGCGCAACTGCAGCTGCAGGTCCTTGTTGACACGGTGGGTCCACGTCAGAGCGGCCTCGAAACCCTTGTTGTCCACGATACCGTAGTTGGCATAGGGAGTGGTGATGAAACCGATCTGGGTAGGAATCGACGAACGCTGGATGAAGATGTTGGTGCGGTACTCGTCGAATACATCGAACTGGAGGTTAAGATCATTCCACAGACCGATCTCCAGACCGACGTTGGCCTTGCGGACAGTCTCCCACGTAAGATCCGACACACCCGGGTCACCCTCGGTAACACCGCTGCAGCTGTAACCGCCCGAAGTACCCCAAGTGTAACCGTCCTGACCGGTGTACACGGTAGTGATGTATGCGAAACGGCGACCGCCGATCGAGTCGTTACCTGCAAGACCCAGCGAAGCACGCAGCTTCAGGGTCGAGAGAACGCGCTTGGCCGATTTCATCCAAGGCTCCTCCGAGATGATCCAGCCGATTGCACCCGAGGGGAAGAAACCGTAGCGGTTACCCTTCGAGAAGTTCTCCGAACCGTTGTAACCGAAGTTGAACTCGGCCACGTAACGGTTATCGAAGTTGTATGACAGACGGCCCGACACACCCTGATGACGGTAAGGCTGGTAAGAACCCGAATCGTATCCGTCCTGCATGTAAAGCAGAAGTCCGTCGAGCTGATGCTTGTTGAAAGTGCGGTTGTAGTGAGCGCTGGCCTCGAAATAGGTACGGTGATTACCGTAAGATGCGCCATTGCTCGAACCGAGGAACTCGTCGCCCTGAGTCTCCATGTCGAGAATCAGTTCGCCGTAGTCGTCACGCGTGGTGGCCACGTTGTAGTAACGCACGGCCTTGGTGCGCGACAGCGATTTGTTCTGATAGTTGTCGAACGAGAACTTGGCATTGAGCGAAAGGCCCGGCGTAACGAAACTCAGATCCTGATCCAGAGTCACGAGGCTCTCGATCTTGAAACCGGTATCACGGGTATAACCTTTCTGCGTCTGCTCGGCCCACGGGTTGTTACGGCCCGAACGGATGGGTATGGCACCGTTGTTGTACTGAGGCGGGTGAGCGAAGCTCGGAGTCTGGAAAGCGATGTCGAATGCCGTCTCGGTGCTCTGCGAGCTCTTGCGCAACTCCTGAAGGTAACCGCCGATGCTGACACCCAGCACGGTGGTCTTGGTGATGTTCACGTCCACGTTCGAACGTACGGTGAACTTCTTCAGACGGGTCGACGTATCGTAAGGCAGCGTCTCATCGACAGCCATGATACCCTTCTCGCGGAAATAGGTCGCAACCAGAGAGTAGCGCAGTATGTCCGAACCGCCGTTCACGTTCAGCGTGGCACGGGTGTTCTCGGCCAGATTGGTGGTGATGGTCTCCAGCCAGTTTACGTCGGGATACAACTCGGGGTCGTAACCGGTGCGTGTACGCTCGATAGTCTCCGGGAGATATTTGTACGCGCCGTTGGCATCCTCGGCATAAAGCTCGTTCAACAGCTCCATGTAGCTTGCTGCATCGGCGAACTCGGGCAGCTTGGTGGGAGCTTGAATCGACTGCTCGACACGGAAATTCACACGGGGCTTACCGATCTTACCGCGCTTGGTGGTGATGACGATCACACCGTTTGCGCCTCGCACACCGTACATGGCCGAAGCCGATGCATCCTTCAGCACCGAGAACGACTCGATCTGCTCTACGTCAAGATCGTCGAGCGTACGCTCGATACCGTCGACCAGCACCAGCGGAGTGGTGGTACCCTGATAAGATGAGACACCGCGGATCCAGAAGCTCGAAGCGTCGTAACCCGGCTCGCCCGAAGGACGGTAGGCGATCACACCGGCGATCTGACCTGCGAGGTTGTTACTCAGACGCGAGGTCGTACCCACATCCAGATTACCGGGCTCCACCGTCTGGATGGCACCTACGATCGACGCCTTCTTCTGCGTACCGTAAGCGGTTACCACGACGTCGTCCAGACGCTGGTTGTCCTCGTCGAGCTTGACGTTGATCGTGGTCTTGGAACCGACTTTGATAGTTTGGGTTTTGTAACCGATGCTCTCGAAAACGAGCTCGGCAGAGGCGGGTACGTTGATAGTGTACTTACCGTCGATGTCAGTATTCACACCATTGGTTTCGTTACCCTTTTCAATTACGGTAGCTCCGATAACCGGACCGTTCGCGTCCGTAACGGTACCGCGAACTGCTATCTTCTGTGCATTAGCATTTACTGAAAAAAGCAGAGCTGCTGCCGTAAATACCGAAATTACAGAAGATCGTAATTTCCCCCCCCCTACATTTTTAAAGAATGAGTAGAAATTGACCATAATTTAATAATTAGGTTTAAAAAAAACGGTTAGTTAAGGGCGATTCGCAAAAAAGGCGCCCACTCCTTTCCCAATTAGACTAAACATTGACTATGTCGCTGATATAGAGAATATACACAGCAACGCAAGCAGGTTAGTATAAATTTGGTAATGCGAATATAACTTTTTTTTCATCATGCTCCAAACTTTTTAACCGTCCGGAAATGCCGTTCCGCCACCGCGCTCCCGGCGCTTCAGCCTCGCACAAGCGCTATTTCACACGTTTTCAGCGCATTGCGCCGAGGGGGGGGGTATTTCCGGCATTCAAGGACCAGTATCAAAATATATATCTTAAAGATCAAAACAAACACCTGCGCAATAACCGGCCGTCATAATGAGCGTATAACCGATTAATTTTATTATATTTGTAAGTTATTTGAATAACTGTATGTTCCGTAACGCATTAGTCATATCTGCCGCAGTGCTGTCGTTGCTGTGCGCATGCCGCAGCGAAAGGCCCGCCGCAGCCGACGGGTGCCGCTATTTCGTCGTGCACCGCGACCTGCCGGCCGCCACCGCGCAGATAGACGACTCGTTTCTCAGTCAGATAGCCGATTCGCTGCGGTCCCCTCACGAGGACACGCTCCGGCTGGGTGTGAGTGTCGTGTTCAACATACTGGGCGAGGCCACCGACACACTCGAAGTCAAGTTGCGCCGCATACTCTCACTCGCCTCACGCGACGATATACCTATATATATAAATATAGACGGCCAGAACTGGACCGATCACCGGCCCGACCTTTGGAACTGGTGGGACCCCGAAAGCGCCGGATACGATCCGGCCAACCGCCTCAACGTCGAATGGTGCTCGTGGGATCCCGAATCGGCCGTAAAAGTGTGCTGGCGTGACTGGGGCCGCCAGCTGCGGGTGCGTCCGGCGCTCAACCTCTTCTCGCCGCGCGTAATCGAGGCCCACCGCGAAGGCTTCCGCCGCCTGCTGCCCATAATCAGAGAGTGGTACGACGCCCTGCCGGCCGACAGAAAGTATCTGTTCATAGGGCTCCACATAGGCTGGGAGGCCGGGTTCAACTACAACGCCTATCACTACAAAGGCGGCAACGACATTTTCGACGCCTACCCTGACGATCCGTCCAGCGATCCTGCGGCGCGCACCACCACCGACCCTTTCTCGCCCGACAGCAACACCGAGATACTCGGACATGCCGCTGCCGCGACTCTCGGCATAAAAAATGCCGGAGAACTCACCAACAGCGACTTCGAGGTGATGATACACCGCTACCTCGAGATGTGGTGCCGCGAAGCGGCCTCGTTCGGCTTCACGCCCGGGCAGATATACACCCACATGGGCGGCAACTACCACCCGTTCGAACGTCACCTGCGTTTCTGGCCGGCGATAAACGACTTCTCGACACCGGGCTGGAGCCTCTATTCGCTCGATCCGCACCACGCAGGCTCGCTCGATGCCGAGATGGAGACAGCCGGCCGCCGGCGCTGGGCCGCCACCGAGTGGCTCTGGCTCGCCGACACTCCCGAACAGATACTGAGAAACATTCATACCGCATACTCCTTCCGCGACTGCCGCATGGTAGTGTATTACAACTGGCGCGGACTGGGCGACAATCCCGTCGCACGCGAGGCGATACGCGGGCTATGGAAACATAATGAAAACCGTAATGACTGAAAATAAACCGGCCATGCACCCCGAATGGAGCTATTCGGCAGTGCTTTACGAAATGAACGTGCGCCAGCTCACCCCCGAAGGTACGCTTCGGGCGGCCGAGTCCCGGCTCGAATTCCTGCGCTCGGCAGGCATCGACGCCGTGTGGCTCATGCCCGTCTACCCTATCGGCATCGAGCAGCGCAAAGGCTCGCTGGGATCCTATTACTCCATCAGCGACTACCGCGCCGTCAATCCCGAATTCGGCACCATGGACGACCTCGACTCCTTCATCGCCAAAGCCCACAGCCTGGGCATGAAGGTGCTGCTCGACTGGGTGGCCAACCACACCGCCCGCGACGCCGCGTGGATGCGAAACCGCCCCGCCGACTGGTACGAACGCGAGGCCGACGGCTCGGCCCGTGTGCCGTGGGACTGGACCGACACGGCCAAGCTCAACTATGCCAACCGCGACGTATGGCGCGGACAGATCGAGGCCATGCGGTTCTGGGTGGAGCGCCACGCAGTGGACGGCTTCCGCTGCGACATGGCCATGCTCGTCCCGATAGAGTTCTGGCAGGAGGCATCGGCGGTGCTGCACGCCGTCAAGCCCGACATATTCCTGCTGGCCGAGGCCGAGGAGCTGAACCTCTTCGACCGTGCCTTCGACATGGGCTACGCGTGGGAGATCCACCACATGATGTGCGACACGGCCAAGGGGGCGCGGCGGGTGTGGGATCTGCGCAACACGCTCTACGCCGACCGCGGACGTTACCCCGCGTCGGCCATGCGCATGATGTTCACCTCGAACCACGACGAGAACTCGTGGAGCGGCAGCGAATTCGCTCGCTTCGGCGAGGCGCTTGACGTGATGACGGTGCTGACGTTTCTGTGGGAGGCCTCCATACCGCTGATCTACACCGGTCAGGAGGTGGGCTACGACCACTCGTTCGCATTCTTCGACCGCGACCCCATACCCGAATACGAACCCGGGCCGCGCACCGCGTTCTACCGCCGCCTCACGGCGCTGAAACACTCCGAAAAGGCCCTTCAGGCCGGCGAACGCGGCGGACGCATGATCGAGATCGAGAACAATGCCAAGGACTGCATGATGACCTTCGTGCGCGAAACGGAGGGCAGCCGTGTGGTGGCCATCCTCAATCTGTCACCCTACACCATACACGCCGACTTCAACACCGGCATATACGCCGGCAGCTACACCGACGCCATGAACGGCGGACGGACGGAGCTGCCTCCGCACGTCGAATGCGACATGGCGCCGTGGAGCTACATCGTACTGCACAAGGACGGCGGCAAATAGACACTCACCATGAAACGGCTTCTGACCATAACGCTCCTGCTCATCGCCCTCGCAGCCGCAGGCAAACCCTACGGACTGAAGGATATTCCCAACGTGCAGGTCGCCGACCGCTACCGGTTCACCTCCAACCCCGACGGAATACTCTCGACCGGGGCTGTGGCGCGCATCGACTCCATATGCTACGACCTGCGTCACCGCGGAATAGCGCAGACGGCCGTCGTTGCCGTGCGCGAGATCGACAGCGACGACGTGTTCGACTTCGCCTACCGTCTGTTCTCCGGCTGGGGCGTGGGCAACAGCAGCGACAACGGCATAGGCATACTGCTCGTCGAATCGGAGCGCGAGATACGTTTCGTCACCGGCTACGGCGTGGAGGGCGTGCTGCCCGACGCCATCTGCAAACGCATACAGACGCAGTACATGCTGCCGCACTTCCGCCGCGGCGACTACGACAGCGGCATGGTGGCGGGCGTGGAGGCCATACGCTCGGTGCTCAACGGCAGCGAGCTCGACAACGGCGGGAATGACGACTACACCGACGATGACGACGACCTGCCGGCGGGCGTAGCCGCCATATTCGGCGTGCTCCTGCTCTCCTTTTTCCTTGTCGTCTGGCTGCTGTACCGTGCCGGCCGGCGCTGCCCCGAATGCCGCAGCGTGGCACTCACGCTCGACTCCACACGGGTCGTAAGCCGCGCCGCAGGCACCACCGTCTACGAGGACACCTACGTGTGCGACAAATGCGGAACCGTGGTGAAACGCCGGCGCCGCTCCGACGACGACTCCGGCCCGGGCAGCCATCGCGGCGGCGGCCGCGGTGTAATCATCGGAGGCATGGGCGGACTCGGCGGCGGCAGTTTCAGAGGCGGAAACTTCGGCGGAGGATTCGGCGGCGGCAGCTTCGGAGGCGGAGGTGCCGGCTCGAAGTGGTAGGCGCGCGACGCATCAGCCGGCCCCCGGCAGTTAACCGGCAGCCGGTCCGAACCACGGATGCGCCACCGGACAAAAGGCAATTATTGATTAAAAACAACTGATAAACCGAACACTATGAAACGAATCATTTTGGCGGCCGTCGTCGCACTGCTGGCAATGACCTCATGCTCGACCTACAACGGCATGGTAACCAAGGAGGAGGCTGTAAAGACCGCATGGTCGAACGTCGAGACGCAATACCAGCGCCGCGCCGACCTCATCCCCAATCTCGTGACCACGGTAAAGGGCTACGCCTCGCACGAGGAGTCGACGCTCACGGCCGTGGTCGACGCTCGCGCAAAGGCCACGTCGGTAACCGTATCGCCCGACAATCTCAGCGACGAGTCGCTGGCCGCATACCAGAAGGCGCAGTCGGCCGTGACATCGGCGCTCGGACGGCTTATCGCCGTTTCGGAAAGCTACCCCGAGCTGAAAGCGAACCAGAACTTTCTGGAGCTGCAGGCCCAGCTCGAAGGCACCGAGAACCGCATCACCGTGGCGCGCCGCGAATTCAACGAGACAACGCAGGCCTACAACATCGCCATCCGCAAGTTCCCGGCCAACCTGATAGCCATGATGTTCTCGTTCGGCCAGAAACCCTATTTCGCTGCCGACGAGGGTGCCGCCCAGGCCCCGAAGGTCGAGTTCTGACACTTCCGGCACTTTTCCCCACACCTTAAAAAGCAACCAGCATGAAACCTCATCTTCGTCTTCTGTTTGCCGCCGCATGCGTGAGCGGCATTCTCGCGGGCGGCGCCTGTGCCCAGAACAAAGCCGGGGGCACGGCAGCCGGACAGCGCGACATCTACCCCGACACATGGGTCGCCACCGACGCCATAGGCCGCACCATGCCCACCGCCGAACAGACGGGCGGGCCACGCGACGACCGCCGGCGCGCCGTAGGCATATTCTACATAACGTGGCACACGCAGAATCTCGCCCGTCTCGCCTCGCCATATGCCGGCGACGTGACCCGCATCCTCACGCAGGATCCCTCGGCGCGTCTCGACGCCGGTCATCCGCTGTGGAAAGAGGGGATGTACCACTACGCCGAACCCGAAATGGGCTATTTCCTCAGTCAGGACGAGTGGGTGATCCGCAAGGACATGTCGATGCTCGCCGACGCGGGCGTCGACGTGCTGATAATGGACGTCACCAACGCCGTCCGCTACTGGGACGAGTGGGAGGTGCTCTTCAGCACCATGCAGAAGATGAAGTCGGAGGGCAACGCCGTTCCGCGCTTCTGCTTCTGGGCCTTCAACGGTCCGGTCATCACCGTGGTGCAGGATCTCTATAACCGCATCTACCGCGACGGCCGCTTCGCCGATCTGTGGTTCCACTGGGACGGGAAGCCGCTGCTGCTCTACAACAGCGACCCACGCTACAATGCAAGCGGCGGATGGACCGAGAATCCCAACCCCAACTACTACGAGGCAGCCGTTACCGATCCGTCCGACCCGCACTACGGCGACCCCGACTACACGCAGCAGAGCCTGACCGACTACACCCGCGAGGTGAAGGAGTTCTTCACCCTGCGCAACATGTGGTGGGGCTACTACGAATGGGCCGGCAAGCGCTACATCGGCACCGAGGACAACTGGAGCTTCGGATACAGCATGGCCGACCCGCGCATCAAGGCCATGAAGCCCGAGGAGCTGCTATCGACCCACCGCGGCATACGCGAGCAGGCTGCCGTGACGCCGGCCCAGCATCCGGTCACCATGACCGATAACCCGATGGGCGTCGGCAAATCGTGGACACGCGAGTTCGGCGAACCGCAGCTCGACGAGCACGACATGCCGACGGTAGGCTACATCCCCTACCTGAAGGCCGTAAAGGAGAATCCCGTACTTTACGGCGCCTATTTCCAGCAGAGCTGGGACTACGCGCTGGAGGCCGATCCCGAATTCCTCTACATCAACGACTGGAACGAGTGGACGGCCGGAAAGTACCAGCCCGACAACGGCGGCACCATGCCGTGGCTCGGCCGCATGAGCACGTTCTATTTCGTCGACCAGTACAACATGGAGTTCAACCGCGGCATACAGCCCATGAAAGGCGGCTACACCGACAACTACTACATGCAGATGGCCCAGAACATACGCCGCTACAAGGGTGCGCGCCCAATCCCGCGGCTGTCGGGTTTCACCGGCATAAAGATCGACGGACGTTTCGCCGACTGGAACCGAGTGACCACCGAATACCGCGACACGCAGGGCGACACCTTCCACCGCGACGCCAAGGGCTATGCCGGTCTGCACTACGTCGACGACTCGGGCCGCAACGACATAGTGACGGCGAAGGTAGCCGTCGATGCCGAACACATATCGTTCTACGCCGAGACGTCGGACGCGCTGACACCGTGCACCGATCCCAACTGGATGCTGCTGCTGATCGACGCCGACAACGATTCCTCGACGGGTTGGCACGGCTACGACTTCATCGTCAACAAGAGGATCAACGGTCCCGGAAGTACCACGCTCATGCGCTACGACGCCGGCACGGGCGAGTGGATACACGTGTCGGACCTGCCGATGAGATATGCCGGCGGCCGGATCGAGACGGCCGTTCCGCGGCAGTTGCTCGGCCTTACCGGCGACTCGTTCACGTTCGACTTCAAATGGGCCGACAACCCCGCCGACCTGAACGACCCCATATCGCTGTGCCTCAACGGCGACACTGCGCCCAACCGCCGGTTCAACTACCGCTGCATCTGGAGCCGCTGACATTTCCGCCTAAAAAAACGATGACCAACATGAAAAAGATACGTTTCGGTGTAGTAGGCACCAATTTCATAACCGACTGGGTGATAGCCGGCGCACGAGAGGACGAGCGCTTCGTTCCGGAGGCTGTCTGTTCGCGCACCCGCGAGCGCGGCGAGGAGTTCGCCGCCAAGCACGGCATACCCCGCGTCTTCACCTCGCTCGAAGCCATGGCGGCCTGCGACTCGGTCGATGCCGTCTACATAGCCACCCCCAACTCCACGCATGCCGAGAACGCACTTCTGTGCATGCGCCACGGCAAACACGTGCTGTGCGAGAAACCCATGGCCGCCAACGCCCGCGAGGTACGGCTTATGACCGAGGCGTCGCAACGCTACGGCGTGGCACTCATGGAGGCCATGAAGAGCACGCTCAGCCCCTCGTTCGCCGCCGTGCGCGAAAACATGCACCGCATAGGCACGCCGCGGCGCTACTTCGCCAGCTTCTGCCAGTACTCGTCGCGATACGACCGGTTCAAGCAGGGAACGGTGCTGAACGCATTCCGGCCCGAGCTGGCCAACGGAGCCATGATGGACATAGGCGTGTATACGGTCTACCCGCTGGCCGTGCTGTTCGGACGGCCGCAGTCGGTCCATGCGCAGGGCATCGTGCTTTCGAGCGGGGTCGACGGTCAGGGAGCCGTCAACCTGCAGTACGACGGCATGAACGCCACGCTTCTCTACTCGAAGATAGCCAACTCGCACCTGCCTGCCGAGATCGAGGGCGAGGAGGGGAACATACTCATCGACCGCATACAAACTCCCGCCGACGTGCGGTTCTACCCGCGGCAGGCGCCCGCCTCGGGCCGCGAGACACGCACCGACGGCGAACCGCTCAGCCGTCCTGCCGCACACAACGAATATTACTACGAGATAAAGGAGTTCATCGACATGATAACCGACGGCCGCACACAGTCGGCGACCAACAGCCACGAGTGTTCGCTCATCACGGCCGAGATCATCGACGAGGTGCGCCGCCAGCTTGGGGTAAAATATCCGGCCGACGGGAACTGACGCGTCAATCCGCCGCACGGCAATAGCCGGAACCTGAGTGTCAGGTTCCGGCTATGCCGTATCATCACGCCACATGTCTGAAATGTCGGACGACGATGGTGTCGAGCGCGAACTGCCCGGGCCCCGCTATCAGCAGCAGCACGAACATGACCAGATATATCACCGGCAGCTCCACAGCCTGAAAACCGGCTCCGGCATGCACGACGAACAGAATCACGCACATGGAGAATATTATCGGGACAAGCGCAAGGCGGTAGAAGGCACCCGCCATCACGCCCGCCGCACATATCACCTCGGCGAATATGGCCAGCACCAGCGATATGCGGCTGCCCATGCCCAGCGGATCGGGGAACGTCGCCGCGAGCGAGCCGAAATCCGCGATCTTGGTTATCCCGTGCCACATAAGCAGTCCGCCGAAAAACAGACGCAGCACGAGCAGAAATGCCGACGCCGACTTGCCATAACCGCCGCAGTCGGGAAACAGAAGTGAAGCCACAGTCATATCATGAAATCGTTTTACCGGTCGGATGATGCGGTGCAACATCCGTGCCGGCGCGGCAACCGCAGCGCCACGCATTCCCCCGCTTCCCGGCGCCCGGCAGATCCTGCCGCCGGCAAACACCGCCGCATCCGACCGACGGACACCGCATCCAACGGCCGCCGCAGTCGGCAAACACCGCTCCCCGTGCGGCCGCACCGGCAAATGAAAAAGCGGGACGGCGGTCCTGCGACCGTCGCCCCGTCTCTCCGGATCGCCGGCGGCGGACATGCCGTCACCGACTTCACCGTCGCACATACGTCCGCCGCACAGGGCAGCGGGCGAACGGCGAACTATTTAACTGCGTTAACTATTGCTTCGAATGCCTTGGGCTCGTTCATCGCCAGATCGGCCAGAACCTTGCGGTTCAGAGCTATACCCTTGGCGTTGATTTTACCCATAAATTCCGAATAGGTCAGACCGTAGTTGCGGACTGCGGCGTTGATACGCGTGATCCACAGCGAACGGTAGGTCCTCTTCTTGATCTGACGGTGCGCATAGGCGAACTGCAGACCCTTCTCGACAGTGTTTTTCGCAACTGTCCAAACGTTTCCCCTTGAACCAAAGTTACCCTTGGCAAGTTTCAAAACCTTTTTTCTTCTTGCGCGTGACGCAACAGCGTTGACTGAACGTGGCATAGTAAAATAAGTTTTTGATGGAACTCACAGCGGCGCGTTTCTCTCGCGCTCTTCGGGGCTGTTCTGTCCCTTGTTAATAAAAAAATGTTACTGCGGGGTCAGGACTACTTGACCAGCAGATTCTTGATCTTGGCCTCGTCGGCCGGCGATACGGTCGAAGCATAACACAGATTACGCTTCTGCTTCTTAGTCTTTTTGGTCAGGATGTGACTGTGATAAGCGTGCTTACGCTTGATCTTACCTGTGCCGGTGAAAGTAAAACGTTTCTTTGCAGCGGCGTTTGTTTTCATTTTTGGCATTTTTCGAAAAGTTAATTTAGTTAAACATAGCGTGCAAAGATACGTTTTTTTTTCGAAATAGCATCTTTGGCCGCAATTTTTTCCGGCGATCGGATTTAATTGCTACCTTTGCGTTGCATCATAGCGGATCTGCCGGCCGCGCGAGTGCGGCCGGCACAACATTTTTTTTGACACGGTGATGATAAAGGCGTCGGACATACACAAAAGTTACGGCACACTCGAAGTGCTGAAGGGCGTGTCGCTCGAAGTGGCCCGCGGCGAAGTGTTATCGGTAGTGGGACCGAGCGGAGCGGGAAAGACCACCCTGCTGCAGATCATAGGCACACTCTCGGCGCCCGACTCGGGCCGGCTCGTCATCGACGGCGAGTCAGTCACCGGCATGGACGATGCCCGTCTCTCCGATTTCCGCAACCGGCGCATAGGCTTCGTGTTCCAGTTCCACCATCTGCTGCCCGAGTTCACTGCGCTGGAGAATGTCATGATGCCGGCGCTCATCGCCCGCCGCGACAGGTCCGGGGCCGAACGCGAGGCCGCCGCACTGCTGCGCATGATGAACCTCGCGCCGCGCGCCGCACACAAGCCCTCCGCACTCTCGGGCGGCGAACAGCAGCGTGTGGCCATAGCCCGCGCGCTCATCAACCGGCCGGCCCTGCTGTTGGCCGACGAACCGTCGGGCAATCTCGACTCGAAGAACCGCGAGGAGATCCACGCGCTCTTCTTCCGTCTTCGCGACGAGCTGGGCCAGACCACGGTCATCGTCACCCACGACGATTCGCTGGCCTCGATGGCCGACCGCAAGATAGTCATGCGCGACGGCACGATAGAATGAAACGATTCCAAACCCTACCGTAAATATGGAGAAAACCGAACTGCGGGAGCTGCTCGAGCATCTGCACGACAAATACAACCGTCCCGAATTCATCGAACTCGATCCGATCAGCGTCCCCCACGCCTTCACGGCCAGGGAGGACCGCGAGATAGCCGGATTCTTCGCCGCCACCATAGCGTGGGGCAACCGCAAGGCCATAGTCAAGAGCGCCCGCCGCATGATGCAATACATGGACGACGCGCCGGCCGACTTCGTCCGGCACGCCTCGGACGGCGATCTGGCCCGCCTGCGCACATACGTCCACCGCACATTCAACGGTCAGGACTTCACCGACTTCGTTCTGGCCATACGCGGCATCACCGAGCGTTTCGGCGGCATAGGCGACTTCTTCGAGTCGAGCTACGAGGCCGAGGGCGACATGGCGCGCGTGCTGTCGGCGTTCCGCCGCGAGTTCTTCGCATGCGGCCACAACCCCCACTGCGAGAAACATCTGTCGTCCGTCGACAAGGGCGCCGCATGTAAGCGCATCAACATGTATCTGCGCTGGTTCGTGCGCCGCGACGAGCGCGGCGTCGACTTCGGACTGTGGCGCCGCATCCCCATGTCGGCGCTCTACCTGCCGCTCGACGTACACTCGGGCAACATGGGCCGCGCGCTGGGACTTCTCACCCGCCGGCAGAACGACTGGAAAGCCACGGCCGAGATCACGGCCTCGCTGCGCGAGTTCGATCCCGACGATCCCGTGCGCTACGACTTCTCGCTCTTCGGCGCGGGCATCGACGGATTCCTCAAAGAGTAACGTCAGGTCATGCGCGGCGGAGGATTCACATTCAAACGGTTCCACATCGACCACAGCCGGTGCGCCATGAAGGTGGGCACCGACGGGGTCCTCATCGGAGCATGGTGCCGGCTGCCGCAGGGTCCGTGCCGCATTCTCGACATCGGCACCGGCACGGGACTCATGGCCATAATGGCGGCGCAACGCTGCGCCGGCGCGCACGTCACGGCCATCGACATCGACCCCGGCTGCGCGGCTCAGGCGCGCGACAATGCGGCCGCGTCGCCGTGGAGCGACCGCATCCGTATAACCGAATGCCCGCTGCAAGAGTTCGATGCGGCGGAGAAATTCGATGCCGCCATCTCCAACCCACCCTATTTCAACGATTCGCTGCTCTGTCCCGACAACGCGCGCAGCGCGGCACGCCACACCGTCACGCTCGCATTCGACCAGCTCGTGGCCGGCGTGGTGCGCAACCTTCTGCCCCACGGCACCTTCTCGCTCATACTGCCGCCCGACGGGATGGACCGGTTCCGCGCCGCGGCGCACGGACGGCTGTTTCCCCGCCGCCGATGCGAGGTATGGTCGACACCGTCGAGCGGCGTAAAACGCATAATGGCCGAGTTCGGGATGCAGCCGGCGCCCGACGGCGTCGCGACGGAAACGCTCGTCATCGAGGACAACGGCCCGCAAAGTTACAGCGACGGCTACCGGATGCTGACACGCGATTTTTACCTTAAATTTTGATATATCGGGTAAAAAATCTATTTTTGCTGAAACTACGAAACAAAAAACTGATATTATGAAACGATTTTTGTCGATTGCGACGCTGGCACTGGCCGCATGGACGGGAGTGTCGGCACAGAATACGGTCACCAAAGCCTTTGTCGGCACATACGTCGACGCCTCGGGCGCCGTGGTGATCTCCGATCCCTCGACCACGATCGCCGTGGATCTCGTCGTCGAGAAGGAGCAGACCATCGTAGGCCCCTACGCCCGCTACGCGCAGAAATATCTCGACGTCCGCGGTGCACTGGTCGAGAAGACCGTCTACTCCGCAACCGGAGCCACTCTGTCGATCCTCGACGCCGGAACGGCGTTCAAGAGCGGCGACACGGCACCGGCGAGCGTGAAGGCCGCGTCATACCTCGGCAGCGCGGGCGAGTTCCCGAAGGTTCTGCCCGACCGCATGACCGCTTCAGCCAAAAGTGCCGAGGAGGCCGCAGCCGCAGCCGCGCAGACCATATTCTCGATCCGCAAGCACCGCATGGAGCTTATCACGGGCGAGGCCGGCGAGAATGTTTTCGGCGGCGGACTCAAGGACGCGCTCGACGCACTCGACGCCAAGGAGCAGGCATATCTGGAACTGTTCCTCGGCAAGAAAGTCATCACGACATACACCGAACGCATCGTGGTGCCTCTGGCGGCCGACGAACAGTCGTACACGATAGCCCGCATCTCGTCATCGGCGGGAATCCTGCCCGCGTCATCGACCGAGGGCGACGCCGTTATGCTAAACCTCACCCCATCGGGCAAAACGAAGCTGAGCAGTCTTACCGAGGCCGATCCGCGCGACAAGACGGCCGTGCGCATACGCGTGGCCGATCACGCGAGCTGCACCGTTACCGTCGGCGACAAGGCCGTGGCCACGGCCGTACTGCCCGTGTTCGAGCTGGGACGCACCGTGCCGGTGGTCGCCACTCCGGCAAAACACTGATCCGCCGCTCCGTGGACAACACATCGCGAATGATAGCGCTGCTGGGGTCGCTGCGCCGTGAGATGAACGGCGCGGTGGCCGACAGCATGTATGCATACGGCCGCCCCTGCGGACTTAACTACGGGGTCAGCCTGCCAACCATACGCGTCATAGCCAAGGCCGAGGGGTGCGACCACTCCTTCGCCCGCTATCTCTACCGCCAGCAGGTGCGCGAACTGCGGCTCGCGGCGCTTCACATAGCCGATCCCGCGGCCGTCGACGCCGCCGAGGCCCGCTTCTGGGCCGAAGGGATCGTCAACTCCGAGATAGCCGAGGAGGCGGCCTTCGCCCTGCTGCGCCGCTCGCCCGCAATAGGCGGCATATTCGCACAGTGGTGCGGCTCCGGCAACGAACTTCTCGCATATTCGGCGCTTATGGCCGCAGCGAGAGGCGCGGCGGCCGACACCGGACTGCTAAGATTCATCCCCGCGGCAGTGGCCGCCCATCCCGACTCGCGCATCATGGCGCAGGGGGTCGTGGCCTTTCTGGCCGCAGCGCACCGGATACCGGAGGCGCGACAGGCCGTGACCGGCGTTCTCGAGTCAGCCCGTGCCGCGGCCGGCACGTCATACGCCGCCGGATACATAACCGGCGAGATGGAGTGGCGGACATGTCTGGCATCCGACTCCGACGAATGATCCGGCCGGAGAGCCGACCGGTTCAGGTCCGACGCATCCTAAAACGCCTCCACCCTGTCATACCGCTTCACCACCTCGGCCAGCGTCTCCAGCGGCATCACCCCGCTCCCGCGCCACAGCACACGCCCCTTGCGGAAAAGGATCAGCGTAGGCACGGCCATCACACGGTGCTGCCTGACCACATCCACATTCTCGTGCCGGTCGATGTCCACACGGCGTATGTCCACCGATTCCCGCGCCGTTTCGGCGAGTTTGTCCAGAACGGTGTGCATGGCCCTGCACGGGCCGCACCATGTGGCATAGAAATCTATCAGTGTAAGCGTGTCGCGCCCCGTAAGGCCGTCGAATTCGGTCAAAGTCATAATTATGTAACGATTAATGTGATTCCACCCAAGATTTTACGACGCGGCTGCCGTTTCCCATGATCCCCCGCACATACTCGACCGTACGCGCCAGTCCCTCGTTGAGCGGAGTCACGGCACTCCAGCCCAGCAGCCGGCGTGTCCGCGACAGGTCGGGTATCATCCGGCGCGGATCGTCGCGGCGCGCCTCGACATGCACTATCCGCGAACGGCTGCCGGTCATGGATATTATCTTCTCGGCCAGACGCCGCACGCTCAGCTCGTACGACGAGCCGAGATTCACGGCGTTCGCCGGTTCGCCGTCGGGCAACTCCATGAGCCGCACCAGTCCGTCGGCCACATCGCCCGCCCAGCAGAATGTACGCTGCTGCTCGCCGCTGCCGCAGACCAGTATGTCGCGGTCGTTCAGCGCGGCCACGACCATCCTCGTCACCACACGACGGTCCTCGATCTGACAGCCGCTCCCGTAGGCCGAGAATATGCGCGCCACGCGGCATGTAAGTCCGTACTCACGGCCGTAGGCATAGTGTATGGCCTCGGCCGCACGCTTGCTCTCGGCGCAGTAGTCCATGCGGTCCGGGCCCGCGCCGTCGCCGCCTGACGGCTGACGGTCCGACATGCCGTATACATCGCCCGACGAGGCGAAGATCACCGCGGCCCTGCTGCGGCGCGCCGCATCGAGAGCGTTCAGCGATCCCATTATGTCGGTGCGCAGCACACCCACCTGACGGGCGCGGTCGTGTTTGAGGAAGCTCGGCGACGCAAGATTGAATATCACGTCGCAGTCGATGATGAAAGGCTTTACGACGTTGTGATTCACATACCGTACTCTGTCGCTGCGGCAATAGGGGGCCAGCAGCGGCGCATCTCCGGCGTCGCGCACATCGATGCACACCACATCGTGCCCCGCATCGGCCAGTTTCATGCACAGGTGCGTACCTATCAGGCCGGCACCGCCCAAAACAACGATCCTCTTCATCTCGATTTTTTTGAAGAGGATCGTTCAAATATTATACCGCAAATGGACTACTCGCAGAACACCGCCCGTGGCAGCTCGCCTATGTTGTTGATGTATATCACCTCTATGCCCGCCGGCATCTTCATGCCCTTCCGCAGGAATCCCGACACCACGATGCGGCGGAATCCCAGACGTGCCGCCTCGCTCACGCGCTGCTCGGTCCTCGGCGCCGGACGCACCTCGCCCGAGAGGCCCACCTCGCCGGCGCAGCACACGCCGTCGGCTATCGGACAGTCGTAATACGACGACACCACGGCCGCCATAATTGCAAGGTCCAGCCCCGTGTCCGCCACCTTGAATCCTCCGGCGAAGTTCAGGAACACATCCTTGGCGAACATCTTCATCCCCACGCGCTTCTCCAGCACGGCCAGCAGCATGCTCATTCGCCGCGGATCGTACCCCGTCGCCGTGCGCTGCGGCGTTCCGTAGGCGGCGTTGCTCACCAGCGCCTGCACTTCGATCAGATAGGGCCGTATTCCGTCCACCGACGCTCCGACGGCTATTCCGCTCAGCGGCTCGTCATAGTGCGACAGCAGTATCTCCGACGGATTGTCCACCGTCCGCAGCCCCGACTCTATCATCTCGAACACGCCTATCTCGAACGTGGCGCCGAACCGGTTCTTTATGCCGCGCAGGATACGGTATATGTTGTTGCCGTCGCCCTCGAACTGCAACACCACATCCACTATGTGCTCCAGAATCTTGGGACCGGCTATGGTTCCGTCCTTGGTTATGTGGCCTATTATGAATATCGACGTTCCGGTGGTCTTGGCATACTTCAGCAGCGAGGCGGCGCATTCGCGTATCTGCGACACGCTGCCCGCCGACGAGTCGATCGTCTCGGTGTATATCGTCTGTATCGAGTCGATCACCACCACATCAGGCTCATACTGCGACATCTGCGCGAGAATGTTCTCCAGCAGCGTCTCCGAATAGACGTAACACTCCCCGTTGCCTATGCCTATGCGCTC
>CAZFIN010000022.1:0-21513 GCA_964519525.1 uncultured Alistipes sp.
CGACAAGGCCAAGCAGATGGCCGCTCTGGGTGCCGACATGATAACCATCAAGGATATGTCGGGTCTTATTCCGCCCAAGCGCATCAGCGCGCTGGTCAAGCTGTTCAAGCAGAACGTCAGCGTTCCGGTCGATTTCCACACCCACTGTACTCCGGGTTACGGTCTGGCGTCGGTATTCTCGGCTATCGCCGCAGGTGTCGATGTCGTCGATACCAACTGCTGGTGGTTCAGCGAGGGCACAGGTGCGCCGGCGCTCGAACTGGTGTACGTATTCTGCAAGAAGATGGGCATTGATCTGGGCGTCAACATGGAGGCCGTGGCCAAGATCAACGAGCAGCTCAAGGGCATACGCAAGGAGCTCGAGCTGTCTGTATTCGGCGCCGAGAAGCCCGCACCCAAACCGTTCAATCCGCTTACCGATACCCTGCCCGCCGATGTGGAGGCGCTGTTCGACAAGGCCGTGAAGGCTGCGCAGACCGACGACTTCGATGCTCTGCTCGACGCCGCGCAGAAGATCGAGGCGCATTTCGGATTCCCCGCACCCAACGAGCTGGTGCAGAAGGCCGAGATCCCGGGCGGTATGTACTCGAACATGGTGGCCCAGCTCAAGCAGCTCAAGGCCGAGGATATTCTCCCCCGTGCCATGGAGCTGATCCCTTCGGTGCGTCTGTCGGCCGGTCTGCCGCCTTTGGTTACACCCACCTCGCAGATCGTAGGCGCTCAGGCTGTCAATTGCGCCATGGACGAGAAGGCGGGCCGCGAGATGTACACCAACAAGAGCTCGCAGTTCGTGGGACTCGTTAAGGGCGAGTACGGACACACCCCCGTGAAGATCGACCCCGAATTCCGTCTCAAGATCTGCGGTATCCGCGAGGAGACTCCCTACGATACCTCGAAGTACAGGATGCAGCCCAATCCCGAGTTGCCGGAGGCCGGAGGCGCGAAGCTGGCGTCGAACGAAAAGGAGGTGCTGTTGCTCGAGCTGTTCCCGCTCGTTGCCAAGAACTACCTTACCGGTGTCAAGAAGAAGGCATACGAGGCCGAGCAGGCGAAGCTGGCCGCAGCCAAGACTGCCGAGAAGAAGGCCGAGGAACCTGCAACCGCTTCGTATAAGGCTCCCGCCGCACCTATCGTCGGCAATACGGTGAACGCTCCCCTGCCGGGCCGCGTTATCGGAATCAACGTGAAGATAGGCGACAGCGTGAAGATCGGCCAGCCGGTGATCATTCTCGACGCCATGAAGATGGAGAATTCCATCACGTCGGACTATGTCGGCACCGTCAAGCAGATCCTCGTAGCCGAGGGACAGGCCGTTCCTGCCGACGCTCCTATGGTCGTGCTCGAATAAGGATTCGCGATAATTCAATGACAAACCCCGCTGCCGGTTATCGGCGGCGGGGTTTTGTTCAATGTTATATGCCGCGTGCGGCGGCGGATTGTGCGACAGGCCGAGTTTCGGTCACTCGTGGTCGCGGCAGCAGTCGCCCGAATGATGTTCGAGCACCGTGTGAGGGATGCGTCCGTGCGATACGACCTGAATCGGACAGTCGTAGTTGCGCAGCTGCTCCTCGGTCAGTATGTTCGAGTCGTGGCGATGGACATGGCGGTTCACGCATACGATGCTTTTCACTACGCTGCTTATGGTCCCCAGATCGTGCGAGATCATCACCACTGCCATGCGGTCGTTCAGCCGCTGCAACATTCTGTATAGTTCGTACTCGAAGCGGTTGTCGACAAAATTGGTCGGCTCGTCGAGTATAAGCAGACGGGGTTCCGCTATTACGGCCCGGCATAACAGTGCGCGCTGCATCTGCCCGCCCGATACCTCGCCTATGGGCCGCGAGGCCAGTTCGTCTATGCCCGCTTCGGTCATCAGACGCTCAGCCGAGCGTCTGTCGCCGGAGGTGTAGAATCCGAAGAATCCCTTCTCTGTCTGCAGACCCGACAGTACGAGTTCGCGTATGGAGATCGGGAATCGCCGGTCGAACTGCGACACCTGCGGCATGTAACCTATCTTGCAGTGCTTTCCCTTGCGCAGCTCGCCGGCGATATCTATGCGGCCGCTGTGGGGAACGGCACCGAGTATGGCCTTGACGAGCGAGCTCTTTCCGCCGCCGTTCGGGCCTATGATACCGATGAAGTCGTCGGAATATATGTCGAGGTCGACACCTTCGAGTGCCGTACATCCGTCGTATGCGACACCTACGCCGCGGAGTGACACTATCGTTTTGCGCTCCATTCCCTTAATTGCCTGTTATCAGCTTCGTTATGGCCGTTATGTTCTGTTCCGCATCCTCGGCGAGCGGGTCTATCTCGCGGCACTCCACACCCATGTCGCCGGCTATGACCTCCACCACCGACCGCGGATACTGCGACTGGTAGAGCAGACATGTCACCCCTTTGTCGCGCGCCTCGTCTATTATTCGCGCTATATGTTTGGCCGATGGCTCCTTTCCGTCGTTTTCGACGGCTATCTGCTCCATGCCGTATGCGCGTGCGAAGTAAGTGAGTGCCGGATGGTAGATTACGAATGCCCGCGACTCGGACGCCTCGCACATCTGTCGGCATCGCGCGTCGAGCTGTTCGAGCCTCTGGTCGAGCGACACGTATGCCGTGCGGTATTTCGCCGAGTCGGGGTACTGGCGGGCTATGGCCTCGAAAGCATTGCGGGCCATGATCCGCAACTCGCGCGGCGAGGTCCAGATGTGAGGGTCGATTCCGTGCCCGTGACCGGCATGGTCCTCGTGGATGTCCGGTTCGCCGTCGTGTTCATCCCCGTCGTCATGATGTTCGGTCCCGTGCTGGTGGCCGTGGGAGCACGAACCCTCCATGAGTTCTATGCCGCGGCTGAGATTGATAAGCCGGTCCTTGTCGCGCATGCGTGCGAGAAGCGCGTTTTCGAAATCTATCAATCCGGTCGAAAACACCATCTGCGCTTCGTTCAGGGCTATGTATTGTTTAGGGGTCGGTTCGAATGTCTCGGGACTCGCACCCGACGGTACGAGCACGTCAACGCGGAAGTCGTCGTCCGTAATACTCTCCACTATGTATTTCAGGGGCAGTATGGTCACCTCGATCTCGGCCGGGGCGGCACCGTGCGACCCGGTGCACGATGCGGTGCATAATGCAACCGCTGCAAGGAATGCTGTTACGATGTGTTTCATGTCGTATTTCTGAATTGGCCCGGTCATTTTCGCGGGCTGTTCTGCAAAGATACGAATAAGCCGAGCGCAAAAGCAAATTTATTTGCGGTTTTGCCGAGGCGGAGTATCTAAGGCGAAGCCAAAGTACGAATAAGCCGAGCGCAAAAGCAAATTTTATTTGCGGTTTTGCCGTGGCGGAGTATTCTGTACGCCGCCGGTTCGGGTGTCGCGGTATTTTATTTCATCCGGTAGAATCCTACGTTCGACGGATGGCCGGCATCGTGGTATATGCGTATGTCGCATGGCACGAAATCGGCGGCCGAACACTTATATATATTGACGAACTGCTGCGGATTGCGGTCGAACAGCGGGAACCACGAACTCTGTATCTGCACCTTTATGCGGTGCCCCGACATGAAGGTGTGCGCCACGTCGGGCATCGTGAACGCTATGCGCTCGATCTTTCCCGGTTCGAATGCTTCGGGCGAGGAGAATCCGTTGCGGTAACGTCCGCGCATGATCTCGCCGCGCACCATCATCTCGTACTCCCCGTCAGGCCCTACGTCTATCACTTTTACGATGAAGTCGGCATCGGTGATCGAAATCGAAGCGTATATCTCGGCCTCTATCGCGCCGGCTACGGTAACATCATCATCGAGCACCGGCGAAACGAACGACAGCACATCGTCGCGCCCGTCGACGAACTCCTGTCCCGCCACCATATACTCTTTCCTGCGGCGGCTTTTCGTGTCGGGATAGTACGGCACGGGGTTCGACGGATCGGATGTGTAGCCGCTGTACGATTCGGTCTCCGCGGGAGGCGACGTCATCAACGCTCCCGATTCCGTGATGTACATGCGGTACGGTTCGCATGTCTGCTCCGGATTCCACTCCTCGGCTTCGCGCCAGCAGTTCTCGCCCGAAAAGAATACCAGTGCGCCGAGCGACGACGCGCCTCCGTCGCCCTCGTCGCGCAGATAGTGGTCGAAGAAGGGAAATTCCACCTCCTGTCGGAAGAACTCCGACATTGATTCGGCCGCGAACTCCGCCTCGCCCAGTCTGTTGGCCTCGCCTGCGCCGCGCCACGCTCCGTGTGCCCATGGCCCCGCCACGATGCGGCAGTCGAGCGACGGATTGTTCAGGCGGAGCGAGCGGTAGATGTTCCATACACCGTAGGCATCCTCGGCATCGAATGTGCCGCCGACCAACAGTATCGGCGATGTAATGTTTCGTGTGGCCCGCACGGCGCTGCGCTCGCGCCACCACTCGTCGTAGTCGGGATGCTCCGTCAACTCGTTCCAGAACGGCACCCTGCCGCCGAGTTCTCCGGTTATGTCGGCTATGGTGCGGTTCAGGAAATATTCGCCGCAGTCGTCTGTCATGGGCGAGTCGAACCGGACGGGCTTGTCCGTGGGCTTGGTGCGTGCCGTCGTGCCGAGGTGCGGCAGGAACGAAACGACATCGCAGATGGCCAGCGCGCCGTTGTGGTGAATATCGTCGCCCCGGAACCAGTCGCCGACCGGGGCCTGCGGCGACACGGCGCGTATGGCCGGATGGCCGCTCGCCGCCGCCATCAGCGCGTAGAATCCGCAGTACGAGTTGCCGTAGACACCTACCCTGCCGTTGTTTTTGCGCACCTTGCGCAGAAGCCATTCCACGGTGTCGTATGTGTCGCTGGCCTCGTCCGCGGCCTTTCCCTGCCGGTTTTCGATTAACGGACGCACGTTTACGAACTCGCCTTCGCTCATCCAGCGGCCGCGGACGTCCTGAAAAACGAATATGTACCCGGCCTCCAGATATTTACGGTAAACAGGCTGTTCCCAAAACGATGCGTTCTTCTTCCCGTAGGGCGCACATCCGTACGGCGTGCGCATGAGCAGCATGGGATGATCGTCGCCGCGCTTGTCCTTCGGCGTGAATACGGCCGTGTAGAGCCGCACGCCGTCGCGCATGGGGATCATGTATTCGGCTTTGATATAATGGTCCCTGAACCATTTGGCATCTGTTCCGTCGTCCGTCGCCCGGCAGACTACTGCGGTCAGCAGAGCGAGCAGTGAAAGCAGTTTTTTCATCGGTTATGTTTTATGTCGTTCGCAAGGGCGACCCCGTGCGCGTGCTGTCGCGCATGGACGATCGCCCTTGCAAAAATAGCATAAAGAAACCGAAAAACAAATCACTGCTTCTGCAGCCCCTGTCTGTCGCCGCCGTCGGCCGCCGTGTAGATGTTGGTTACGTAGATCGTGAATATGGGGAAGAACATCATGCCGAGTCCGGGCAGTATCACGGCCAGTATCTTTCCGGCCGCAGTTACGGGGAATATTGCGGCGCCTACCGTCGTGACATTCATCCATGCCCACCACAGCGCATTGCCGAATCCGTGCAGTTTGTCGTTCACCATGACCTCGTAGTCGTAGAACATGAGTGCGGCCAGATAGGTGAAGCACACGACGGTGAAGATGTAGGCTGCGAATATGCGGCTCACGCGGCTGTCGATCATCCATCTCACCACCACCGCCATCGCCACGAACGCCCTTATCAGCGAGAGGGCCATCAGCGCGCCCTCCACGTCATGTCCTGCCGCGACCCCGCACCATTGCAGTATGTTAAGATAAGGTATTGATATGAGCAGAAACAGTATGTTGACCGCATAGTGCCGCCGCGACCGGCCGCCTGATATGATCTCGCTCAGAAAGTCTATTATGAAGACTATGCACACCGCGAATTGCAGCCACATGTACCATGACGAATAGGCGAGATGATTGCCAGTGAGTATCTCGACCGATATGCCGACCATCAGCGCTATGCCGGCGACCAAACTTATTACCCTCATCGGATTCTTACCATTACGCATATAATCAGTGTTTTATCCAGCCATCGGCAAATGCCGTGCCAGATAAATTCATGCCGGATGCGCATTTTTTTTGCAAAATGTTTTGCAGATATGAAAAAACGGCATATCTTTGCACTCGCATTTAGGAAATGGCGAGATAGCTCAGCTGGTCAGAGCGCATGATTCATAATCATGAGGTCGAGAGTTCAAGTCTCTCTCTCGCTACGACGAAGGTCCCGCCCCAGTTCATGAGGGCCTTGCGTTGAACTCGGGATGTAGCTCAGCCCGGTTAGAGTACACGTCTGGGGGGCGTGTTGTCGCTGGTTCGAATCCAGTCATCCCGACTGTTGCAAAGCGTTGATGATCACTATCGGTTGATTGTCGACGCTTTTTTCGTGTCGATTTCCATACCCCTGCCCCGCTTCCGCATTTTGCGTATTCCGGCGTATTTGCTACCTTTGCGGATGCGTATGACATATCGCGGCAGTCAGCTTCGGTTTTGCGGAGTATGATGTCCTGCCGGCGGCGGACGCCATTGCTGGAGTCCGGGATGCGATATGTCTGCGGGGCCGGGAGCGGTCCGTAATTGAAACCTCTAAACATAGATCTATGCAATGACTGCCGACCGGCTGACATATCCAGATTGTCCGATCCGCAACGTATTGGCGCGAATCGGCAACAAGTGGTCTCTGCTTGTGCTCTACACTCTGGATGCGAACGGAACCATGCGCTTCGGGGAGTTGCTGCGCGCGTTGCCCGACATCTCGCAGAAGATGCTTGCCGCGACGCTCCGCATGCTTGAGGAGGACGGTTTTGTCGAACGCACCGTCTATCCCGAGGTTCCGCCGCGCGTGGAATATGCGCTCACCCGGCGTGCCTGCTCCATGCTGCCGCATGTCAACGCCTTGCTCGAATGGGCCAAGGAGAACATGGACGCAATCATGGCCGACCGTGCGAAACATGCAGGCTCCGGCCGCCGGCCCTGATCCGCCGCCGGTTTCCGCTTTATGAATTTTTTGCCTATTTTTGCAGGCGTAAACGTTAGCCGCGAAGGCGCAAAACATACCCGATCATGCAGATAACAAAGGCCGAATTCAAATGCAGCTCCGAGAAGATTTCGCAGGTCCCCAAGGACGATCTGCGCGACATAGCCTTCATCGGCCGCAGCAACGTCGGCAAATCGTCGCTCATCAACATGCTCACCGGCCGCAAGGGCCTTGCCAAGGTGTCGGCCACGCCGGGCAAGACGCGGCTGATAAACCATTTCCGCATCAACGATGCGTGGTATCTTGTCGACCTGCCCGGTTACGGCTACGCCCGTGTATCGAAAAGCCGCCGCGGCGAGTTCTCGAAAATCATACTCGACTACGTACTCCGGTGCGAGAAGATGCACTTCCTGTTCGTGCTGGTCGACTCGCGGCTCGAACCTCAGGCCATCGACCTGCGCTTCATCGAGATGCTGGGTCAGAACGGCATACCCTTCGGCATCGTGTTCACCAAGGGCGACAAACTGTCGGCCGCGCAGCTGGAACGCAGCGTCGGCCGCTACCGCACCGTCCTTTCGGAGCAGTGGGAGGAGCTGCCGCCGATGTTCCGTTCGTCGAGCGTCCGCGGCGCGGGACGCGACGAAATACTCGGTTACATCGAAAAATGTTTATAATTATTTAAAAAGTCGGCGCCGCCGCGTCCCTTTTTTGCCCCGGATTGTATATATTTGCATCATCAAAATTCAACTACACGACAATGGCTATTCATAAGATTAAGTTTTTCGCAGGGCGCAGCTCGCGTTATCTGGCCGAGAAGATCGTGGCCAGCTACGGCACCACGCTCGGCGATTCGGAAGTGCTTCAGTTCAGCGACGGCGAGTTCCAGCCGTTCTACAACGAGTCGATCCGCGGTTGCACGGTCTTCATCATTCAGTCCACGTTCCCGTCTTCGGACAATCTGATGGAACTGCTTATGATGATCGACGCAGCCCGTCGCGCCTCGGCCTACAAGGTTATCGCCGTAATGCCCTACTTCGGCTGGGCGCGTCAGGACCGCAAGGACCGTCCGCGCGTACCCATAGGCGCCAAGCTCGTCGCCAATCTGCTGGTTGCGGCTGGTGTCGACCGCATAATGACTATGGATCTGCATGCCGATCAGATTCAGGGCTTCTTCGACGTTCCGGTCGATGCGCTGTATGCGAGCGGCATATTCGTGCCCTACATCCAGAGTCTCAACATCGAGGATCTGTCTATCGCCGCGCCCGACATGGGCGGAGCCAAGCGCGCCAACGCATATGCCAAGCATCTGCATACTCCCATCATCATCTCGCACAAGGAGCGCGCCAAGGCCAATGTCGTGGGCAGCATGACGGCTATCGGTGAGGTGGAGGGCCGCAACATAATCATCGTCGACGACATGATAGATACCGCCGGCACGATCTGCATGGCGGCCAACATGCTTATGGACAAGGGCGCCAAGAGCGTCCGCGCCGTAATCACCCACCCCATACTGTCGGGTGCCGCCTACGAGCGTATCAACGACAGCCAGTTGCAGGAGGTGATCGTAACAGACACCATTCCGCTCAATCCGGCGAAGGATCTGCGCAAGTTTACGGTTCTTTCCGTTGCCGACATATTCGCCAACGTGATCGAGCGTGTACACAATTACAAGGAGATAAGTTCGATATTCTATTGATTCCGAACTTGCCGAGTGCGGCGGGCAGACATTTCCGGATGTCTGCCCGCTGTGCTTTACCCCCCCCGCCGCCGTTTCTCCGGCGGACGGGTGTTGCCGCATCCGAATCGTTACCAAACCCCGTCTTTCTCTTGCTTCATGGCTAAAAACACGTCATGCAAATTTGAATTGTATGATAGTGTCAAAATTTGCATATCCGCATGATGCCTGTCCATAGTACCGTCCGTGCGTAATTTTAAATCATGTCGAATAATTAAATAAAATTATAAAATAAATAAAATTGTATTTCGCTTGCAGATTTATTTTTTTACGCTATCTTTGCAAAAGAAGATAAACAACCTAATTTCCATTTTTTATGAAAACTAAATTTATTTTACTGGGCGCCATAGTTGCTGTGGCATGGTCATGTCAAGAAAATATTGACATGGAACAAGGAGCTGAACTGAGGTCTGAAAGTTTAAAGAAGATTGAAAGTCTGTCTAACGAGGATGTTTGGTATGAGGACGGATGTCTGCATTTTTCATCGGCTGACGCATGTTTGGACGTATTGAATTCGGTTTCTACCAAGGATGCATTAACCGAATTGGAGGAAAAGTACGGTTTTTATTCATTGAGATCATTTAATGAAAGCCTTATTGAGGAACTGTCGGAATGTGAAACTATGGAGGAGTACGAATCGTTGTGGGAAACATGCACCGACTATCTGAAGTTTGAAGACGATCGTGTTATGCCACGTGTGACTTCTGCCGCTTATGCCGGTATCGCCAATATCGACGGAGTTTTCTATGTCGGCAATGTGAAACATACCGTTGTTGACGAGGCCGTTATAGTGGAAAATATGGACAATCCTACCCGTTCTTCTGCCGTTACCATAGATTACGTTGTCCCCTGCAACATGGTAGGAACGAGAGCTGAAGGTGAAACTTCACAGCGATATACCGATGAACGTTACCAATCGGGAAAATTCAAGGTGTTTTCGAGAACGAATTTGTTAAGGCATGTCTCTGTAGAATATAAAAAAGATGGGACAGCTTTATATCATTCATCTTTTTCTGTTCAGGTCCATGTATCGGGCCAGAAGAAGAAAACATTGACAGGGTGGAATAGTTATAAAGACCGTTTTTTCGTTGATAATCTCCATTTTGATATTGTATTTGAAAATGGACAAGGAGTTAGTTTTGGTAGCTATATTAATGATTATAGCTTTTCTGAATTTGGTGGCGATATATATGCAAATCAACCTGTTGGTAAATATGCACAAACTGATTTGTATGAAATGCCTATGCCTAACGGTTTTAGATGTATAGTCCACAGAGCGCGAAGCCGATCAATTGGTAATTGCGGTGCTGTGACCGATATAAATTATTGCAAAGCGTTACGTGAACCGCAACTTTCAGAATGTATTGAGGAGTAATAATGTAAAAGAATTTTATGAAACGAATCGTATTTTTACTCGCTTTGCTGCTCGGACTCACAGCCTGCGAGAAGGAAAAGCATCCAAGGGTTACAAGCATCGACGACATGATATTTATTGTCGATCCGCTCAACGCAAGTATCAATCCTGATGTTAACATGGAGGCGGAGAGTAACAGTTCTCTTGATTTATATGTTGCCCGCAATGCTTTCATCGCAATGGACTATCCGAATCAGGACGCGACCTTGGTGGTCGACGAGGACGAATCTACCGCCATATATGGCAAGGATTTCGAGTTGTCGGCAACAACATTTAAATTCCGTGGCGCCGATACGTTCCGACTGCCACTTAAAATAGAGATCGGCGATGCCGCAGGCAAGAATATCGTGTTAAGACTCGTTTATGACGAATATCCGTCATGCCCGAAAAACGGCAGGAACAGTGATCGTTTCGAAATAACGATAAAGTAATTTTTTATTATAATTGTTGATGTGAAACGAATCATATTTTTGCTTGTGTTGCTGCTCGGACTCACAGCCTGCGAGAAGGAAAAGCGTCCGCGGATTACGAGCATCGACGACATGATGTATTTTATGTCGAGTCTGGATATACGACCTGATGGAGAGATTGTGGTTAGGGGTCCGCTGACCGACGAGGAGGTCGATGCCGGCACAGTGCTTGAACTTTGGATCGAGCGTAATCTGTTTATCGCTGTTGATTATCCGCGCCAGACTGCGAAACTGGAGGTCGACACCGAAAACTCTACCGCCACTCTCGGCGAGGATTTCGACCTGTCGGCCACGACATTCAATTTCAATGGCGAGGATGATTTTCACAAACCCTGCATGGTCGATATTCACGATGCCGCCGGCAAGACTATCGTGCTGCGGCTCGTCTACGACGAATACCCCTCGTGTCCCGTCTCGGGCCGCAAATGCGACCGCATTGAAATAAAGGTCAAGTAAACGACGGCATATTTACACCGAAGCGATTCCCTGCTCTTAATCCGAGAGCGGGGAATCGTTTTTCAGCGGTCGTTTTCCCGCCTCGGCATAGTTCGAACTGCGTTCGGCCTCTGCCCTCGGCTTATCGAAAAGGTTTGTTTTCAGCGGTCGTCTCCGCACTGCCCGTCCCCTTGCGCCCGTTCCGGGCGACGTGCCGCGATATTACTTTTGATGCGCGCCAGTCCGCTGCGCTTCATCGGCGTTGCGGCGAAACGCTCGGCAAACTCCTGCTCGTCCATCGCCAACCACTCCTCCGGAGTCATCCCGCGCGGATCGAACACGGGGTCGAACGCCGCATTTCGGTGCATCGGCGCTATCTTGTTGTACGGGCAGCACATCTGGCACTCGTCGCATCCGAATATCCATCCGTGCAGATCGACCGCAGTGTCGGGTGCCGCCTCCACCGTGTGGCACGATATGCAGCGCGACGTGTCTAGGGTCATCGGCGCCACTATGGCTCCGGTCGGACATGCCTCCATGCAGCGCCGGCATTCGCCGCATCCCGCACCGTCCGTTGGCCGGTCGTAAACGTCAGCCTCGTCGCACAGCACCAGTTCGCCGAGCACGACGAACGACCCGAACTCGGGGGTGACAAGCAGCGACTGCCGCCCTATCCATCCGAGTCCCGCCTCCGCGGCAAGCTGCTTTTCGAGTAGCGGCGCCGAGTCGACGAACGCACGCCCCTCGAGCGACGGATAACGCTCCTGCAATGCCCGCAGCATGCCGAGCAGCATCTTTTTCAGCGTTTTGTGATAATCGCGGTTGCAGGCGTAGGATGCCACCTTGGCGCCGTGCCCGCAGGCATATCCGCCGCTCACGGCCGACTTGTAACTCACGGCGCACACCGCTACGCTGCGCGCCCCCTCCACCAGCCGGCGCGTGTCGAATCTCTTGTCGAGATTGCAGCGCATGTATCCCAGCGACGAATCGTAACCGTGCGCGAGCCAGCGCCTGAATGCCTCCTCGTTGACGTTCAGATGCTTGCTGCGTGTGATTCCGCACTTGTCGAACCCCGCCTGCGCGGCAAGATATTTGATATATCCGGAGTCTATCATAGCCTATTTCGCCCCAAAAGTACCGATTTTTAATATTTTTTCGTTATCTTAGCGCAAATTTTACAATGAATATTGCTTCATGATAGCATTGAACACACTTTACGAACTTCTTCACGACAGCATCGGCAAATACGGCGACCGTGTCGCGTTTTCGATGTACGACGGCGAGGATGTGACCTACAATGAGGTGGGAAGACGCGTAAACGAAGTCCAGAAGCTGTTGACGGGCGCGGGGCTGAATGCCGGCGACAAGGTCGTTCTGCTCAGCAGCAATATGCCCAATTGGGGAGTCTGTTATTTTGCGGTCGTTTCAGCCGGCATGGTAGCCGTGCCTATCCTGCCCGATTTCACTGGCGACGAACTCGATATGCTTGTCAGGCACTCCGAGGCGAAGGCGCTGCTGGTTTCCGACAAGCTCTTCACCAAACTGTCGAAGGACACCATCGCCTCGCTCAACATAGTGATCCGTACCAAGAGCCTCTCGGTCATATCGCAGACCGTCACGGCATCCGGTTCCACGGCCGTCCCGTCGCCCGACGATCTGGCCGTCATCATCTACACCTCCGGCACCACGTCGCGTCCCAAGGGCGTAATGCTCACCCATTACAATCTGGCCTCCAATGTGAATATGATATACGGGCTGTTCCCGCTCGACGAGAACGACTCGATGCTCTCGGTGCTGCCTCTGTCGCACACCTACGAATGTACGGTGGGCATGCTCTACCCCTTCGCCACGGGAGGCAAGGTCACCTATCTCGAAAAGCCGCCTACGGCATCCGTACTGCTGCCGGCGCTGAAGCATGTGCGGCCGACGTGTTTCCTCATCGTCCCGCTCATCATCGAGAAGATCTACCGTAGCCAGATCTACGCCCGCTTCACATCCAACCGGTTCTGGCGCACGCTCTACGGCATAGGCTTCATCCGCCGCTATCTGCACCGTATCGCCGGCCGCAAGCTGATGACCATGTTCGGCGGCCGTCTGCGGTTCTTCGGCATCGGCGGCGCCAAGCTCGACGGTCAGGTCGAGCAATTCCTCATCGACAGCAAACACATACCCTACGCCATCGGCTACGGACTCACCGAAACTGCGCCCATGGTGGCCGGAGCCATACCGCAGATGCCGCGCAAGGTCGGCTCCACGGGTCTGCCCATGAAGGGCCTGCGCGTGCGACTGGACAATATCAATCCCGACACGCATCAGGGCGAGATCGTGATCGACTCTCCGTCGGTCATGCGCGGATACTACAAGAACGAGGACGCCACGGCCGAGGTGTTCACCGCCGACGGATGGTTCCGCACCGGCGATCTGGGCTTCATTGACGACGACGGCTGCGTCTTCATCAAGGGCCGTCTCAAGAACATGATCGTGGGCCCGAGCGGCGAGAACATCTATCCCGAGGAGATCGAATCGGTTCTCAACACCAACATCTATGTTTCCGAGTCCATCGTCACCGAGCAGGACGGTCATCTCATCGCGCTGGTTCATTTCGATTCCGACGTTATCGAGGCGCTCAAGAACGAGCTTATGGAGAAATGGGAGGTGACGCGCGACGACTGGCACCGCAAGATCGACGAGTGGAACGCGAAGAAGGAGGAGATCAAGCTGGAGATCCTCAAATATGTGAACTCGAAGGTGAACAAGTTCTCGCGCATAACCGAGGTCGTCGAGGAGGATGCCGAGTTCGTCAAGACCCCGACCAAGAAGATCCGCCGCTTCCTCTACAACAACCGCGGCAAGGATTCGGCGGGCTCCGACCTCAAAAAATAGCCTCAGCATTCATGTGCCGGCCCCGCAAAGGCCGGCACTTCTGTTTCCGGACGGCGCCATGCGTCACGCCCCGTTCATGAAACGTGCGGTCTGCGGCGCGGCCGTTATTGCAAAATCCGAAACTTATGTATAACTTTGACAACGGGACAAGAAACCGACATAATACAAAACCATTATACCTTATGAAATTCATCACCCAACTGTCCATGTTCGTGGCGGCACTCTGCATGTCGTCTGTCGCCGGCGCTTCGGCCCCGGTCAAAATCACCCACACCTACAACGGCAGCACTCTGGTCCGCATCACTGAGCCGGCGCGCTATCTCATCCTGCCCATCGAGGAGAACATGCCCGACGCCAAGATCGAAGTGCTCGTCAACGGCAAACCGGCGAAAACGTTCTATGCGCGCCTTGCCGACAGGAATGTCGATTACACCGTTCCGTTCGATCTGACGCCCTACACCGCCGCGGGACAGGTCCTGCTCAACATAACCGCGGAGCCCGACCGGTCGCGGTCGCGCGAGACATCGGAATATGTATGCTGGAGCGAAATGCGTCTGAGCGACACGTTCGACGCATCCAACCGCGAGCAGTACCGTCCGGCATACCACCATACGCCGCTGTACGGATGGATGAACGACCCCAACGGCATGTTCTACAAGGACGGCGTGTGGCATCTCTATTTTCAGTACAACCCCTACGGATCGAAGTGGCAGAACATGACGTGGGGCCACTCCACGAGCGACGATCTGACCCATTGGGTGCAGCAGCCCAATGCCATCGAACCCGACGGACTGGGAACGGTGTTCAGCGGCAGCGCTGTTGTCGACCACGGCAACACGGCCCGGTTCGGCAAGGATGCCGTCATAGCCATCTACACGTCGGCCGGGGCCACACAGATGCAGAGTCTGGCGCACAGTGCCGACAACGGGCAGACGTTCACCGTCTATCCGGGCAACCCGGTCATCGCCACCACGCGCGAGGCGCGCGATCCCAACATGTTCTGGAATCCCGACATCGGCCGGTGGAACCTCGTTCTGGCTTCGGCCCTCGACCGCGAGATGCTGATATATTCGTCGCCCGATCTCAAGGAGTGGACGTTCGAAAGTTCGTTCGGCAAGGGCTACGGCTGTCAGGAGGGCGTGTGGGAGTGCCCCGACCTCGTGAAACTCCCCGTCCGCGGAACCGGCGAGGAGAAGTGGGTGTTTATCTGCAACATCAACCCGGGATTCCCGTTCGGCGGCAGCGCGACGCAATACTTCGTCGGCGATTTCGACGGCCATAAATTCACGTGCGACACTCCGGCCGAAACGACCCTGTGGATGGATTACGGCAAGGATCATTACGCTACCGTCACGTGGAGCAACGCTCCCGACAACCGTCACACGGCCATTGCATGGATGAGCAACTGGGAGTATGCCAACGACGTCCCCACGCAGCAGTTCCGCAGTGCCAATACCCTGCCCCGCGATCTCGATCTGTTCCGCTCGCCCGACGGCCTCCTCCGCATGGGCGTTACGCCTGCTCCCGAGGTCGATGGATTGCGCGGCCAGCGTAAGAGCTACCGTCCCGGTTCGGCTATCAGCCGCGGCAAGGCCGAATATCCGCTGCCGGCGGCCAACGACGGCATTTGCGAGATCGACATCGCTGTCGATGCCCAAAGCGCCCGCAGCATAGACATCGTTCTGTCCAACGGCAAAGGCGAGAAAGTGGTCATGACATACGACTGTGCGGGCAAAACATTCTCGATGGACCGTACCGCGAGCGGACTTGTCGGATTCAGCCGTCATTTCCCGGCCGTTACCACAGCGCCCGTATCGAACGACGGAACGAAATACACGCTGCGTCTGTTCGTCGACCGCTGCTCGGTCGAGGCCTTCGACGGCGAGGGACGGTTCGCTGTGACCGATCTGGTGTTCCCAACCGCACCCTATACGACACTCACCGTATCGGCCGACGGCAAGGCACGCATCAGCAGTCTCGACATCTATCCGCTCCACACCGAACGGTAACGCCCCCCCCCGATGCCCGTTCCGGAATAGAAAGCGAGGGTTTGTCCGACAAACCCTCGAAATCGAAATCACCCCTGCCGGAGAATGAACTCTGACGGGGGTGAAATCGTTATATAGGACTTGTCCCGGACAAACCACCTCATGCCTTTTTCCGGCCCTGACCGCGCTCACTGTTTTTGGCGACCATCTCGCGGTAGGTGTCATAGCTTTTCAGCACCCTCTTCACGTATGCTTCCGTCTTGTCGCTGCCGGTGAATTTACCGTTGCGTACCAGTTCACTCTCATAAATTTCAGGTTCGGCTTTCCGCCGTAGGTAATGTGCCACCACCTCCCACGAATTGGGATTCTCGCCGTTGCTTCTCGCCAGCCGGCGCGCATCCGATATGTGTCCTATTCCTATGTTGTAGCAGGCGATGATTATGCTCATACGGTCGCCCTCCGGGGTCTTCGGACCTATTTTCAGTTTCGAGTCTATATCCTTCAGCAGTTTACCCGCCAGACGTATGTTCATCTCGGGATCCAGCAGAAGCTCCTTGTCGACGTTGAACTGTTTGCTCACCACGGGCATCACCTGCATCAGTCCCATCGCTCCCTTTTTCGATATGCAGTTCGAGTCGAACCGCGATTCGTTGTAGGCTATCGCGCTCATCAGCACCCAGTCCTGCCCCTCCTCTTTCGCTATGCGCCGCATCATTCCGTCGTATGACGAGATCACGCGCTGCACGATCATCGAGGGGTCGATCTCCGCCCCTTCGACGAACTGCCATATCTCGCCGGTCGAATCGCCCCGTCCGGCGTCGCTGTGGAATACATACGACCCGAAAAGAGTGATCGACACCGTGAGAACAATCGGAAATAAACCGGTACTTTTTGTCATATCAGTTTGTTTAAGGGGCAGTCTGCCTCGTGCGATGCAGCGTGCTAATCATAGAATCCCCACGAAATACCCATCTTGAACATTCCCGGATTGAGGGGATAACCGGCGACGGTGAAGTAGCGTCCGTTGCCGAACAGTCCCTGATTCACGTGCTGGTATTTCAGGAATATGCGCATTCGTTTCCATTTGGCCGTCACGAAAGCATCCAGATAGGGGTAATTGCCCACTTTCGCCTCGCGCTGGTTGAAGAACGCCGCGAGAGCCGGATTGTACGACGGTGCGTAATAACTCGTGTTATAACGGCCGTCGAAACCTATCTGCATTCGCAGCACCTTCTTCTTCTCCACCCAGAATTCGTAGAAGTAGGACAGATAGGCGCTGCACGTCGGAACGGGAATGACCTCCTGATTCGTGCTCCACTGCAACAGTACCCTGTGGTCGAAATGGAATCCGCCGAGCCGGAAATCCTTGCGGGCATACAGACTCGTCAGACTCGTCGCACCTCCGTACTGCGCGACACGGCTGCCGGCGTCGTAGTATACCTTGTCCGACACCACGCCCTGCCATGCGCCCAGTTCCAGATTCCAGTCGGGAATCCGCAGCGACACCTCGAAACGGGTTTCGTTCTCCTTGTCGAAGGAGTTGAACCACACATAGTGGTTCGAGAACAGGTTCTCCTGCCAGTATGATGCCGAAGTCCGCGTCTGCGAGAACCGGCCTCCGAGGATAACCGGATGTCCGCGGAACCGGGCCGTAACCTCCGCATGGGCGTTTATGGCCAGATCGCCGCTTCTGTACCCCGACGGGTAGAACCTGACGTCGGCCCCCCAGTCGGCGAATTTCTTCAGTTTGCCGCTTATGGCTCCGTAGGCATACCATGCCGTGCGCTTGTCGCGGCCGTACCGGCCGCTGACGTAGTCCTCCATTGCGAACTGCGAATAGGCATACATATCCACGCCTATGCCTCCGCCCAGCCGTCCCACAGCTCCGTTGCGGTCCCACGGCTGCGCCTCGACGAAAAAGCGGTTCGACACCACCCTTTCGCGGATCGAGTCGCGCGACACCTCGGGCGATATGTACCAGTCGTCGTAATACGTCTCCGTCGTGGGCACGAACTCACCCTCGTCGTTTCGCGATCCGCGCTCGTCGACGTAGGTGGCGTATTTGTCGGTATACAGCTTGCTCCACGTGTTGTATTCAAATATGTGGCCGAAATATACGGCCGACAGGTCGGCTATCGAGAAATCGTAGTCCGTCACCGCCTGCAACGGTATCGCGAAAGCCTGCTTTACGAATAGCGAGTTGTTGCGGTAGGAGTTTTCCGCATCGGCCGAGGCCAGTTTCATCGGCACGCCCGACGGATGCTCGTAAATGGTGTCGGCCACGGCCCATATGCCCACCGCACCTCCGTTCTCGCGCTGCTTTATGCGGTTGTTCACATATCCGGCATGTATCGAGTAGCGTTTGCCCGTGTGTGCGAACGCCACCGACAGATTGTGGTTCGTCGTCCGCTGCCGGTCGTAGAGTCCTTTCGTGCCGCGGGCCTTGTAGCTCACGTTGAAACTCGTCGCCGGCGATATGTTGTGCGCCGTCGTTATCTCGAAATGCTCCTCGCGGTAACGCTTCTGTCCCGACTCCAGATACATTATGTTCAGATACGGCGTCTTCGAGTTGTAGAACGGCACGTTGTCCATGCGATAGGTGTAGGCGTCGTATGACTGCGCGAAGACGAAGTCGGGACTCTTCGGCCGGTCGAAGTAGTTGAACGGCATTGTCGACTGTCCGAGTCCGCCGAGCGTCATGTCGCCCACCCCTTTCATGTAGTAGGGATAATCTATGCGCCAGTCGGTGATGGTGGTGTCGAGCGGACCTATCTTCACGTCGTTCATGCTGCGGTCCACGGTCCACATGAAATTCGGCAGGGCTCTGATCGAGTCGTTGAAATAGTACGACTCCAGCGGTTTGCGCATGCGCCGGGTCTTGGTCGAGTCGGGCTCCTGCTCAGGCTCGCCCTCCACGTTGTTCTCGTAGGGGTTGCTGCCGCCGAGTGCCACCTGCTGCCCGTTCCGCTGCGCGCGCGCCAGCGCCGAAGCGTCTATCTGCGCGCAGGCTTCGCGGGGCAATGCCGCTAACAGCACTGCTGCGATGACCGATATGCCTGCCAGAATCTTCCTCATTCCGATCGAAGCTGTGCCCTGCGCAGATTGATCGTCCAGCGCACGACCGATATTGTTATATACAGAAGTATGATGGCCGGTATCGCATACTTCGTGCAAAATGCCGCGATTGCCGCCGCCAGCAGGATGAACGAATAGCGCAGCTCGTTTCCCCGCCAGCCGAAACCCTTGAACTTGAGTGCGAACATCCTCACGGGACTTATGAGCAGGAGTGCCGTCGCTACGGCTATCGCCGCTATCACCGCCTGCGGAATCGCCAGATCGCCGTTCTGCACGAGCACTCCGAGCGATACGCACAACAGCCCGTTGGCCGGCGTGGGCAGACCGCAGAACTCGGTGTGTTGCGAATCGTCTATGTTGAACTTCGCGAGCCTCAGGGCCGAGAATGCCGCCACGACGAGCGTGATGTAACGCACCTGTTCGCATGCCGCCCATCCGCACGTTTGCGGTGCCGCGTCATACATGCGGAACAGCGCCAGAGCGGGCACCAGCCCGAACGACACCATGTCGGCCAGCGAATCCAGCTGCACGCCTATCGGCGAGGCGCTGTGAAGAAGACGCGCGGCGAATCCGTCGAGGAAGTCGCATACGGCCGATGCCGCCACCAGCCACAGCGCGACGGTGAAATCGCCGTCGGCGAGCAGTGCCACCGCCGCGCACGCTCCGCACAGCAGGTTGCCCAAAGTCAACAGATTCGGTATGGTAAAGAACTTAATCTTCATTTTTTCGCATTTATTTTGAATATAATGACCGGCAAAGTTACGAATTATTTTTTATCTTTGTATAAAGATTAAGGATTCATTCTATTTACAGACGATTATGAGCAACAATACCTATTGCGTTATAATGGCCGGCGGAATCGGCTCGCGTTTCTGGCCCATGAGCCGCCGCAGCAAGCCCAAACAGTTCCTCGACATACTCGGCACGGGCAAATCGTTCATCCGCGCCACTTTCGAACGTTTCGCAGCCATCGTTCCCGCCGAAAACTTTCTGGTGGTCACCAACTGCAGCTACAAGGATCTCGTACTGGAACACATACCCGAGCTCGGCGAACATCAGGTGCTGTGCGAGCCCATCGGCCGCAATACCGCGCCGTGCATAGCCTATGCCGCATACACGCTCGGCAAGATCGATCCCGACGCCGAGATGATCGTGACTCCGGCCGACCATCTGATTCTCAACGAATCCGATTTCCACGCCGTAATACGCGAGAGCCTCGCGTTCGCCGACAGCCACGACGCCCTGATGACCGTGGGCATCAAGCCCACGCGTCCCGACACGGGCTACGGTTACATCCAGAAGTCGGACGGCAGCCCCATCAGCCGCGTCAAGTGCTTCACCGAGAAGCCCAATCTCGAACTGGCGCAGACGTTCGTCGAGTGCGGCGAGTTTCTGTGGAACTCGGGCATATTCATCTGGAAGGTAAGCGCCATCATAGATGCCTTCAGCCGCTATCTGCCCGAGCATCATGCGCTCTTCTCGTCGATTGCCGACGATCTGGGCACCGGACGCGAGGCGGCCGCCATCGAGCAGGTTTTCTCGGAGTGCAAGGCCATCTCGATCGACTACGGCATCATGGAGAAGGCCGGCAATGTCTACGTGCGCTGCGGCGACTTCGGCTGGAGCGACGTCGGAACGTGGGGTTCCGTCTACCAGCTCGCCCGCAAGGACCGTTATGCCAATGCCAAATCCAGCGACGGCTGCTACACCTACGACACGCGCAACTCGATCATATCGCTGCCCGAGGGTAAGGTGGCCATAATCAACGGCCTGAAGGATTACATCGTGGTCGACACCGACGACGTGCTGATGATATGCCCGCGCAGCGAGGAGCAGAGCATAAAGAAATACATCGACGACGTAAGGTTCGACAAGGGCGACAAACACATTTAGCCGAAAGCATCAGGCTGCCCGCCCGATTGGGTTCCGGATTTGTTTCCGCCGCCGGCTCGCTGTGCGGAACGCCTGTCCGCCGAGAACGGACGCCGTTGCGGCCTGCACAGCTCCGCGTAGCCGCAAGGACCCGACCGCTGAAAGAAGATGATTCCGGTTTATATTTTAGGGTATTTTAAGTAATTAATCTAAACAGAAAATAACTTATGCAACAGGACAAACGCAACGTATCGCTGCCCGACAACGCCTATCGCGAACTGAAGGCCGGCGAAGAGTATCGTCCCCTCATGCCGGCCGACTCCGCTCCGGCAGAAGTGACCCCCTACTCGGTGACAATGGGCATAGCCATGGCCGTCATATTCTCGGCCGCGGCCGCTTTCCTCGGCCTCAAGGTCGGTCAGGTGTTCGAGGCCGCCATACCCATCGCCATCATCGCCGTGGGCATGGGCACCGCGCTCGGCAAGAGCAACATGCTGGGCCAGAACGTAATCATCCAGTCTATCGGCGCCTGCTCGGGCGTGGTGGTCGCCGGCGCGATATTCACCCTGCCGGCGCTCTACATTCTGGGACTCGACGCACAATTCTACCAAATATTCCTCTCGTCGCTGCTCGGCGGCGTTCTCGGCATAGTGCTGCTCATCCCGTTCCGCAAGTACTTCGT